>NZ_JBEEUL010000001.1:798781-799088 GCF_040139345.1 Proteus sp. fly-1067
TAAAAGCCAAAAAAGCACAACAAGCTCAAGCGGAAACAACAACGGCTGAAGCCTCTGTTGAAAGCACTGAAGCCGAAGAAGTCGATCCGCGCAAAGCTGCTGTTGCGGCAGCTATTGCCAGAGTAAAAGCGAAAAAAGAAGCTCAACAAACTCAAGCAGAAACAACAACGGTTGAAGCCTCTGTTGAATGCGCTGAAGCCGAAGAAGTCGATCCGCGCAAAGCTGCTGTCGCGGCAGCTATTGCCAGAGTAAAAGCGAAAAAAGAAGCTCAACAAACTCAAGCAGAAACAACAACGGTTGAAGCCTC
>NZ_JBEEUL010000001.1:799188-894546 GCF_040139345.1 Proteus sp. fly-1067
TGTTGAATGCGCTGAAGCCGAAGAAGTCGATCCGCGCAAAGCTGCTGTCGCTGCGGCTATTGCCAGAGTAAAAGCGAAAAAAGAAGCCGAACAACGTCGTGCTAAAGAAGAAGTTACCTTGGACTAATCACAGATGAAATTTAGACCGATACAAAATAACAACAGTAAATTAAAAATTGCGAGTTCCCCTTTTACGCATAATCAGCAATCCACCAGCCAAGTTATGCTATGGGTAACATTAGCGGCACTACCTGGGATCATCAGTCAGATCTATTTTTTTGGTTTAGGCACTATTTACCAAATTATATTAGCCATTATCGTTGCGCTTGTGGCTGAAACTGTGTGCGTAAAACTCAAAAAAGAAGATCCATTACTTTACCTTAAAGATAACTCCGCACTGCTTACTGGTGTATTACTAGCAATTAGTATTCCGCCTTTGGCACCATGGTGGATCATTGTCTTAGGTACATTTGTTGCTGTCGTTATCGCAAAACATATTTATGGTGGTTTAGGGCAAAATCCATTTAACCCCGCAATGGTAGGTTATGTGGTTTTACTAATTTCATTCCCAGTACAAATGACATCGTGGATGCCTCCTGTTGAATTACAAGCTGTCTCTTACAATGTCATGGATAGTTTAAGTATCTTCTTTACAGGTCATACATCATCAGGTTTAACACTTGAAGATTTAAGACGCTCTGTTGATGGCATTACACAAGCTACACCTCTTGATAGTTTTAAAACTGGATTACTCACTCATTCTATTGATGAAGTGTTAGCAACACCTATTTTACAAGGTGAATTTGCCGGTATTGGATGGCAATGGGTGAATGTCGCTTATTTAGTTGGTGGATTAGTTCTGCTCTATAAACGCATTATTAGCTGGCATATCCCTGTTGCAATGATCTCAATGTTAGCCTTATGTTCTGTTATTAGTTGGGGTATCGATCCTACTCGTTACTCACAACCCTTATTACAAATTTTCTCAGGGGCAACAATGTTAGGAGCTTTCTTTATAGCGACAGATCCTGTAAGTGCCTCTACAACCCCTAAAGGCCGTTTAATTTATGCGGGCATGATAGGCTTATTAGTATGGGTTATCCGTGTTTATGGTGGATATCCAGACGCTGTTGCATTCTCAGTATTACTTGCCAATATCGCCGTACCTTTAATCGATAGCTATACACGCCCTCGTGTTTATGGGCATTAATGTGCCAAGGAGAAAATGATGATCGAGATCTTAAAACGTCATGGGCTAACATTAGCTGTCTTTGCGGCTTGTACAACAGGTTTAACCGCTGTGGTATACCACTTAACCGCAGACACCATTGCAGAGCAAGTGGCTATAGAAAAACAAAGATTATTGGATCAGGTGATCCCCAAAACAATGTATGACAATGAGCTTTCTAAAGATTGTTATCTACTTACGGCACCTGAATTGGGGAATTCAAAACCTCATAAACTTTATGTAGCGCGTTTAGAAGGTAAACCCGTTGCAGCAGCCTTAGAATCTACTGCACCAGATGGCTATTCAGGTGCAATTGAACTTCTTGTTGGCGCTGACTTTAAAGGTAACGTTCTAGGTGTTCGTGTAACTGCACATAACGAAACTCCTGGTCTGGGTGATAAGATTGAAACGCGCATCTCCGATTGGATCACAACACTGAGCCATAAATTCATTTCCAGTGAAAACGATCCACATTGGGCGGTAAAAAAAGATGGTGGCGATTTTGATCAATTTACAGGTGCGACGATCACCCCCCGTGCTGTCGTTAACTCATCAAAACGCACAGCATGGCTAATACAATCATTACCAGAGAAGCTAGAAACGCTCTCTGTCTGTGAGGCGAATTAATATGAACTCCATTAAAACGCTCTTTGCTCAAGGGTTATGGACAAACAACTCAGCTCTAGTGCAATTACTTGGCCTATGCCCTTTACTTGCGGTTTCTTCTACAGCAACTAACGCGCTAGGCTTAGGACTTGCGACAACATTAGTGCTATTTTGCACTAATGTGGCAGTTTCAAGTTTACGTCGTTGGGTTCCTTCTGAAATTCGTATCCCAATTTATGTTATGATAATCGCGTCTGTCGTCAGTGCTGTGCAATTACTGATCAACGCATACGCCTATGGTTTATACCAATCGTTGGGGATCTTTATTCCATTAATAGTCACCAACTGTATTGTTATTGGCCGTGCTGAAGCCTTCGCCGCTAAAAATGAAGTCTTTCCTTCTGCCATTGATGGGTTAGCAATGGGATTAGGGGCAACAGCCGCACTCTTTGTGTTAGGCGCGATCCGTGAAATTTTAGGTAACGGAACATTATTTGACGGTGCAGATTTACTGTTAGGTGAATGGGCTCAAGTATTAAGAATCGAAATAGTTCATTTAGATTCACCCTTCTTACTTGCCATTTTACCGCCAGGTGCTTTTATCGGTTTAGGCTTTATGTTAGCGGGAAAATACCTTATCGATGAAAGACAGAAAAAGCGCAGCGCTTCGACAATGAAAACTTATGAAAAAGAGCAAGGCTGTGGTAGTCATATCGTTAAAAATTAATTTGTGAGCATAATGAATCAAGCAAAACGTATTGAAATTCTAACTCGGTTGCGTGATAACAATCCGCAACCTACGACAGAGCTAAAATTTGACTCTCCGTTTGAACTATTGATCTCCGTGTTACTCTCTGCACAAGCGACCGATGTGAGTGTCAATAAAGCAACCGCTAAGCTTTATCCAGTTGCCAACACACCACAAGCTATCCTGAATTTAGGAGTGGATGGACTTAAAAAATACATTAAAACCATTGGCCTATATAATACCAAAGCTGAAAATGTGATTAAGACCTGTCAAATTTTGGTGGATAAACATCACAGTGAGGTTCCTGAAAACAGAGAAGCCCTTGAAGCTTTGCCAGGTGTTGGTCGCAAAACTGCAAATGTTGTTTTAAACACCGCATTTGGCTGGCCAACAATTGCTGTCGATACACATATCTTTAGAGTGAGTAATCGTACAGGTTTTGCCCCCGGCAAGAATGTCAATGAAGTTGAGCAAAAACTCTTAAAGGTTGTTCCGGCAGAATTTAAAGTTGATTGCCATCACTGGCTTATTCTTCATGGTCGTTATACCTGTATTGCACGAAAACCACGGTGTGGCTCTTGTATTATTGAAGACCTGTGTGAATTTAAAGAAAAAACAGATCCTGAATAAAAATTTGCCGATTTGTCTGTTTTTCTGATGCAATATTACTTGCGTCGCTACGCACAATCGAATAAAACTATTGCCCACTTTTATTATTAAAACTGCCGACTTTCCGGAAAAATATGTTTCAAGACAATCCGCTGCTTGCACAGCTAAAACAGCAACTCCATGCCCAAACACCGCGCGTGGAAGGCCTTGTAAAGGGAACAGATAAAGGCTTTGGCTTCCTTGAAGTTGATGGTCAGAAAAGCTATTTTATTCCCCCTCCGCAAATGAAAAAAGTGATGCACGGCGACCGTGTAATTGCCGCTGTTCATACCAATAACGACAAAGAATCAGTTGAACCTGAAGAATTAGTTGAACCCTTTTTAACTCGTTTTGTCGGCCGTATTCAGAAAAAAGAAGGTGATAACCGTCTGTGGATAATACCAGACCATCCTCTACTAAAAGATGCTATTCCTTGCCGACCAGCCCAAAGCTTAACCCATAGTTTTGTCGATCAAGATTGGGCTGTTGCGGTCATGCGTCGTCATCCACTGAATAAAGGTGATAAAGGTTTTCAGGCAGAAATTACCGACTATATTACAGATAAAGACGATCACTTCGCCCCTTGGTGGGTAACCCTAATGCGCCATCAACTTGAGCGCGATGCACCAGAAATGGGCAACGAAGCACTTACATTACATGATGCGTTACCTCGTGAAGATCTGACTTCTCTCTCCTTTGTCACTATTGATAGCGCATCAACAGAAGACATGGATGACGCACTCTTTATTCGTAAAGAAGAGAATGGTCAATTAACGCTCTTTATCGCTATTGCCGATCCTACGGCTTATATTCTGCCAAATAGTGAATTAGATAAAATTGCGGCACAACGCGCACTAACTAACTATCTGCCGGGCTTTAATATCCCAATGTTGCCTCGTGAGCTATCTGATAACATCTGCTCATTACGCCCTAATGAAAAGCGCCCAGCACTAGTTTGCCAAGTCAGCATTGCACAAGATGGTGCATTACATGAAGATATTCACTTCTATTCAGCATGGGTAGAATCAAAAGCTAAACTGGTTTATGACCATATTTCAGATTGGTTAGAAGGCGGTAACAGCGATTGGAAACCAGAGAATGACATCGTTTATGAACAAGTAATGTTATTAAAAGAGATGTGTGAAAAACGTCATGAATGGCGTGAAAAACATGCTCTGGTCTTTAAAGAACGCCCTGATTACCGCTTTATTCTCGATGAAGGCGGTAATGTATTAGATATCGTGGCTGAAAATCGTCGTATTGCAAATCGTATTGTCGAAGAAGCAATGATCACTGCCAATATCTGCGCAGCTAAAGTATTAGCGAAAAACTTAGGCTTTGGTGTCTATAACGTTCACACTGGTTTTGATCCACTTTATATCGATCAAGTTGTACAAACTTTAAAAGATAATGGCATTGAAACCACTTCTGAAAGTTTGTTAACCCTTGAGGGTTTCTGCCAATTACGCCGTGAACTCGATAACCAACCGAATCAATTTCTTGATAGTCGTATTCGTCGTTATCAAAACTTTGCCGAAATCAAATCAGAGCCAGGTCCACACTTTGGTTTAGGGCTAGAAGCATATGCAACATGGACATCACCGATCCGTAAATACAGTGATATTTTAAACCATCGGTTACTGAAAGCGATTATCAGTAAAGAACCTGCTGAAAAACCACAAGAAGAAGATGGTATTCGCATTGCAGAACGCCGTCGTGCTAATCGTATGGCTGAACGAGATGTAGGTGATTGGTTATATGCACGTTTCTTAAAACCTTTTGCGGGTACTGAAACGCCATTTAACGCTGAAATTATCGATATTACGCGTGGTGGTATTCGTGTTCGTTTAGTTGAAAATGGCGCAGTAGCCTTTATTCCAGCTCCTTTCTTACATGCTGTACGTGATGAAATTCAATGCAGTCAAGAAACGGGTACAGTGATTGTGAAAGGTGAAAGTGCTTATAAACTCAATGATATCATTCCTGTTCGCATCGAAGATGTAAAACTTGAAACACGTAATATTGTTGCTCGCCCTATCTAATTAGTCTGTAGTCGGTATACAATAAAACTGATGGTTCATTTTGAGCCATCAGTTTTTTTATACCTCTTATCTTTGCTAGAAATTTAAAGGGAATAAAAAGGAATATTTTTATGGTATTAAGGAAATAAAATACTCACACCATAAATTTAGTAAATCACAAATGGATTGAATTAATGAAAGATAAAGTACAAATTAGCCGTTTTTTAAGCTATATATTGCGACACGCTCCTGAAAGTATCGGTTTATCACTTGATGATCAAGGATGGGGTGAAATATCACAATTGATCTTGTTAGCGCAGAAAAAAGGCACGCCACTAACCATTGAACTTATTAACGATGTGGTTAAAACGAATGATAAAAAACGTTTCGCTATTTCAGAAGATGGGCTTTTTATTCGTGCCGTTCAAGGACACTCTCTTAAGACTACCGTTGATTACCAAGCTATTACTCCTCCTAAAATACTTTATCACGGCACAGCAACTCGCTTTATCGACAGTATTTTTAATCAAGGTTTAATACCTAATGGTCGCCAATATGTTCATTTATCACAAGATCACAAAACAGCCGTGAATGTCGGCAATCGTCATGGAAAAGCTGTTGTTTTAATTGTTGATAGTGAAAAAATGTTTAGTGACGGTTTTGAATTTTATCAGGCTGATAATGGCGTATGGTTAACACTTTCCGTGCCTGTGAAATATCTAAAAATCGAAGAGAAAGAATAAAATGAAATATAAGCAATTAGGTGACATTGTCACCTATAATCTTGCTTATGCTGTTCTCTATTTGACTAATACTTAATCAGGATGACCAGTAATGGTTATTTTAGTACCCTTCTGATCTTCTTCTAACAACATTTCGGTAAAACCACCTGCAAACTGCTGTTCTATTATTAATTTTTTCGGGTTTTCCCAATTATAGTCAACAGAGACTGCATCATTTGTGTACTCTTTTTGGGCGTTGTTATTCACTTTAATGACTTTTTCAAGATAAGTTTCATCGTGTTCATCCACATATTTTTTATACGCATCAGTGATTGAAAGCCCCGCATAAATACAGTTGGTTATTGCCCCATGCTCGTAGACTTCATCCATTGTCTGCTCTGGTGAAGAACAATATTTATCATGAACAATCACTTTATCCATTTTACTTTCTGCCAAAAGCACAGAAGAATACAGCAATGTTACGATCATCAAATACGCTTTCATAAAATACCTTTAAAAAGACAGCTATTAATGACAATAAAAAATGCGCTAATCTCAATAGAAAATCAGCGCATCATTATTCATTTCGTTGCTAGCTAACTAAATCAGCCACCAGCCAGTTTAACTTTCATTCCTTTGGCTTCTAATAGCGATTTAATTAAATCACGTTTATCACCTTGGATCTCAATTAAACCGTCTTTTACACTACCACCACAGCCACATTTTTTCTTCAGTTCGGCAGCAAGCTTGGCCAGCTCAGCATCATCCAGATCGATACCTGAAACAACACAAACACCTTTACCTTTGCGCCCACTAGTTTGACGCTGAATACGCACAATGCCATCACCGACAGGACGTACAGGCTTTTGTTCTTCTTCTTTAATGCGACCCGCATCTGTGGAATAAACCAAACGAGAGTTATTATCCATGTTAATTACATACCTTGTATATATTCGTCATACTTTTAAGATCCAGTGCATTGCCAACTTAGCTAAACCTTGAATTATTTAGAGTATAGAACGATTAATTTGTTGTAATGTTTCAAGAGGATTATCACTACGTGTAATAGGACGTCCAATCACCATATAATCAACGCCTGCAGCAATGGCTTGTTCTGGTGTCATTACTCGACGCTGATCACCGACATCACTCCCTGCTGGGCGAATACCTGGTGTCACTAATAAGAAATCATCACCACAAACTTGTTTAAAACGTGTCGCTTCATGTGCAGAGCAAACAACACCATCAAGACCACAAGATTTTGTCAGCAATGCCAAGCGCTCCGCTTGTTCTGCTGGTGTTAATGTTATACCCAATTCAATCAGATCAGATTTATCCATACTTGTTAACACCGTTACGGCTGTTAAAAGTGGTGCATCTTTGCCATAGGATGTAAGGCTCTCTTTAGCTGCACGCATCATGCGACTGCCTCCACTAGCATGTACGTTCACCATCCATACGCCTAAATCAGCTGCGGCTGCAACGGCTCTTGCAACTGTATTTGGAATATCATGAAATTTTAGATCCAAGAAAATATCAAAACCGTCTTTTTGTAACTGTGTGACAAATTGAGGTCCAAAACGGGTAAACATCTCTTTACCTATTTTTAAACGGCAAGATGAGGGATCGATACGTTGTGCAAAATCTAATGCACTTTTTTGATCTTCATAGTCTAATGCCACAATAACGGGCGCGCAGGTGAACTCGGGCGATTTTTTATCACAATGAAATGACATTTTAGGGCCTTTATTTATAAAGAGACTATTAAAAAAGTGACATCGTCACTGACCATCTAAACCGCGAATAGGTTTAACGGTATCCCATGAACGACAGGATGGACAATGCCAATATAATGCATGAGAGGTAAAACCACATTTATGACAACGATAATCTGGTTTGGTACGAATTTGTTCACCAACCATATAACGCAATAAGATAAGACTTTCTTTAGCACGACCTTCTTCTGCTTCAGCTAAATGGTAACGCATTAAGCGATAGAAAAGTCGCATTGTAGGATGGCGTTCTAATTGTCGATTAATATAAAGCTGAGCGGCTTCAATACCTTCTTTGGCTTCAATAATATCCGCAAGGTAAAGTTCAGCAATTGCACCGCTATTACTATCAACACATTGGCGTAAATACGCCTCCCAACGAGAATTATCTTCTTGTGTCTGGAAACATTCAAAAAGCATAGGCAGTGTTTCACTCACCATTTCTTTATCTTGCTCGATAACTTTCATCAGCACTTCAATGGCTTTTTGTTTCTCATCACGAGCAATATAAATACGTCCATACATAATTGAAACACGAGCACAGAGAGGATCTGCTTGGCCTGCTTTTTGTAGAAAATTAAGTGCACTATCAAGATTATCACTACTCATTTCTTGAAGTGCCAACTCACAGTAAAAATGTGATATTTGTTCTTTTAATTCATGCTGACCTAATTTTACTAATTTTTCAGCTGTTTCGATGGCTTTGCTCCAATCGCTAGTTAACTGGTAAATAGCCAGCAAAGATTGTAACGCACTTTGGCGAAACTCTTGCTCATCAATAAGTTGCTGAAACATATTTTCAGCTCGATCGTAAACACCCGCAGCAACATAGTCACGGCCAAGTTGTTGAACAGCAAGGAGGCGTTGCTCAAAAGAAAGCGCCGCACTTTCCATTAAGGATTGGTGAATACGAATTGCGCGTTCAACTTCACCACGAGAGCGGAAAAGATTGCCTAACGTAAGATGTGCTTCAAAAGCAGAACTATCTTCTTTAAGCATTTCAAGGAAGAGATCAACTGCTTTATCTTGTTGATCTGAAAGTAAGAAGTTAACACCTGCCACGTATTCTCGTGACAGGCGATCAGCATTCTGCTGTTTATCCTGTTGAGCGCCACGACGCCCCATATACCAGCCGTAAGCTGCCGCGACAGGTAGTAACAGAAACAGCAATTCTAGCATCAGCTATCGTCCTTATTTCGTAGCAGAAGCAACCGTTGGGCGACTTTCTTGACTTTCTTGTTTGTTTTGAGCACTTTCAAGACGTTTAATCTTACGTTTTGCTCGGCCTAATGATAAACGGGCGCGCAAATAGAAAACACCACTTACAATCCAACCAAGAATAAAGCCTACACCAAACAGTGTGGCTAACAAGGTAGAAATACGATATTCACCTTGAGCAATAAGGTAATTGAATGTGACTACCTGATCGTTATTTGAGCCTAAAGTCATGGCAATGACCACGATGGCAAAAACAAGAATAACCAAAATAAAAAGTAGGACTTTTTTCACATTATTTCCTTTTTTATTCTCTTTTCTTTAGTGGACAGATAAAGGTAGCATTTTCACTGCGCACAAAGAAAGTCATTTCTTAGAATCAACTGATTTTCGTATATTTTTTCACATAAATACTGAAAAAGACATTCTGTATCTCAAAAATAAGGGCTATCGTCAGGATTTGAGTAATAAACGTCGCTCAATCACCTTAAATGCACACCAAACCAGCACAGTACTAATAAGAATACCTACAATCACATCGGATGCCCAGTGCATTCCCAACACAATACGCCCTACAGTGACATCGATTCCCCATAATAACCCGAGTGTTGCCAAAAAATAATGACGGCACAACATAAAAAGGACAAAAACAAACAAGGCGAGTGTTGCTGCAAATAAGCTATGCCCTGATGGAAAAGCATAACCGGTTTCCGCTTTCCAATGTTTAAGTTGCCATCCTGGGATCACAGGAGAATTTGCCAATCCATTTTGGAGCAATTGTTCCCGCTCTGATCTGGAAACTTGATAAAATTCCTCTGATGTAATGTGTAAATTGCTACTGACCCAAATAACATAAGGACGAGGTTCTTTGACTGTATTTTTAACTGCAACCTTAATTAATTGCCCAACGGCTAAGGTCGCAATAATTATCACGGCTAATTGAATAAAGTTATTACGTTTTAATTTTAAAGCCATAAACAGTAATACTAAAAACACAATAACACTAATGGCTCCCCAAGGTTTAGCTGCACTGTCTGCTATCCACAATGTGCTTATTCCCCCTAAAGGATGGTCAGTCGGTTGCCATTGCCAACCCAGCATTAACACTACACTAGGTATGCTCAAGAGCAATATACTGCCTAATAAAATTAATATTGTTATCTTCTTATTCAAATATCTACCCTTCTCAAATACAAATACTGTCTTTCGTTTATCTTTGAAGTTTATCAGTATAAACGATGCTCGTTTAGCAATAAATCATTATGCACTAAGGCTCAAAATCTGATAATTTGTGGTGGTGTGAATTTATAAGTGTGTGTTAACCCATTTCCTTGCCTATCAGACATGGAAACATTTCAGTGTTTTATTTCTCTTTGTTCTCGTTATAAAGTGTATAATCTTGAACGAGAGTTTCACCTGAAATTATGAGTCAAAAATAATGAAATTAAGACGTATCGCAGAAGCAAAACTACCTACTCCTTTTGGTGAGTTTTTAATGGTCGGTTTTGAAGAAATCGCAACAGGTAAAGATCACGTCGCCCTAGTCTATGGCGATATCTCAGGCTCAGAACCTGTATTATCTCGTATTCATTCAGAATGCTTAACGGGTGATGCCTTATTTAGTTTGCGTTGTGATTGTGGCTTCCAACTTGAAGCTGCACTTTCACAAATAAGCAAAGCAGGCCGTGGTGTCTTACTTTATCATCGCCAAGAAGGCCGGAATATTGGTTTACTGAATAAAATAAGAGCTTACGCATTACAAGATAAAGGATTAGATACCGTTGAAGCAAACCTCGAATTAGGTTTTAAAGCTGACGAACGCGATTTTACCCTTTGTGCTGACATGTATAATCTATTAGGTGTTCATGAAGTGCGGTTATTAACCAATAATCCGAAAAAAATTGAAATCATGAAAACCGCAGGCATTAATGTTATCGAGCGAGTTCCTTTGATTGTCGGGCGTAATCCAAGTAATGCTCATTATCTTGATACTAAAGCCGATAAAATGGGCCATCTTTTATTTAAGAAAGCGCAATAATAAAGTAACAGCACAGCATTAATTATTTTCAAATCCGAGTCTAAGTTGCTCGGATTTTCTATTTATTCCTTTTATTCTATTACTTTATAAATTAATTCTTTATCTATTTTTCTTTTCTTACATCTGATTTTACACCTTTTTTATCATTAAATTATATCATGTGAAAATTTATCATATGCGATTTCATTGACTCTCTATCGGTTCCTAAGTTATTTATTAATAAATAAATTTTGATAGGAATGCATTATGCCATTACATTTTTCTGGTAGGATTTTCAGCGCGCTATTATTAGTAGGAACATTATTAACAGGATGTGATAATAACGATAAAAACAGCTATTCAATCAAAGTTGGTGTGATCAATGGTGCTGAACAAGATGTGGCTGAAATTGCCAAAAAAGTGGCTAAAGAAAAATATGGCTTAGAGGTTGAATTAGTAGGTTTTAGTGGCTCATTATTACCAAATGATCCCACAGCGAATAAAGAATTAGATGCTAATGTTTTTCAACATCGTCCTTTTCTTGCTCAAGATAATCAATCTCGTGGTTATAATTTAGTGGCTGTTGGCAATACCTTTGTTTTCCCTATGGCTGGCTATTCAACAAAAATTAAACACCCTTCTGAGTTAAAGTCTGGTGACACCATTGCAGTTCCTAACGATCCAACCAATTTGGGCCGAGCTTTACTGTTATTAGATAAAGAAAAACTTATCACATTAAAACCAAATAGTGGCTTATTACCTACGGCTATTGATATTATTGATAATCCTCTTAAATTAAAAATTATGGAGCTAGAGGGCGCACAATTACCACGAGTGTTAAACGATCCTAAAGTCACCGTTGCCATTATTAGCACCACCTACATCCAACAAATTAATTTATCTCCGACAAAAGACAGTATTTTTATTGAAGATAAAAACTCACCTTACACCAATATTATTGTGGCAAGAGAAGATAATAAAGACGCTGATAATGTACGTGATTTTATCAAAGCTTATCAATCTCCCGAAGTTGCAACAGCCGCCGAAACCATTTTTAATGGTGGCGCAGTTCAAGGTTGGTAAAATTTATTAGCTTTTTTTATGACATACTCCACTTAAACTACCTAAATAAACGCCTCATTAAACTTTTATAATGAGGCGTTTGTTTTTAGATTAAACCGTAAAACGAATTACAGCATATTACGAATAACATAATGTAATATGCCACCGTGTTGGAAATAAGCGAGTTCGGTTTGTGTATCAATACGGCAACGCGCCATAATAGTTTCAGTGCGATTATCCGCAAAAGTAATATTAACCGCGACATCTTGGCTTGGTGTTAATGCATTAAGTCCGGTGATCTCAATTTTCTCATCACCTTTTAAGCCTAATGTTTGACGTGTAACACCTGCGGGGAATTCTAACGGTAAAACACCCATACCAATCAAGTTAGAACGATGAATACGCTCAAAAGAACCCGCAATCACGACACGAACACCTAATAAACGCGTTCCTTTTGCGGCCCAGTCACGGCTAGAGCCTGAACCATACTCACTCCCTGCAATGATCGCCAGTGGGGTGTTTTCTTGCTGATAACGCATTGCAGCATCATAAATTGCTAACGTTTCCCCTGTTGGAATATGTTTGGTAAAACCACCTTCAATTCCCGGAACCATTTCATTACGAATACGAATATTGGCAAAGGTGCCTCGCATCATAACTTCATGATTACCACGTCGAGAGCCGTAGGAGTTAAAATCTTTCGGTTCTACCCCATGTTCACGCAAATAACGCCCTGCGGGACTATCGGCTTTAATGTTTCCAGCAGGTGAAATATGGTCAGTTGTTACCGAATCACCTAAAATTGCCAAGATACTGGCTTGATGAATATCATTAATTGGTGCTGGCGTTTTCGTCATTCCTTTAAAGAAAGGTGGATGACGAATATAAGTAGAATCTGCCTGCCAAGTATAAACTGGCGTATTTTGTGTTTTCAGTGATTTCCATGTTTCATCTCCCTCAAACACCGCAGAGTACTCTTTATGGAACATCTCCGTTTTCACTTTTTCAACAGCATCCGCAATAGCCTTACTGTCAGGCCAAATATCTTTTAAGTAAACAGGGTTACCCTGCTTATCTTTACCTAAAGGCTCTTTAGTAAGATCGATACTCATATTTCCTGACAATGCATAAGCAACCACTAGCGGAGGCGAAGCTAACCAGTTGGTTTTCACTAATGGATGGATACGACCTTCAAAGTTACGATTACCTGATAATACCGCTGCAATAGTTAAATCATTGTCTTTAATTGCGCTTTCAATTGGCGCTAATAAAGGCCCTGAATTACCAATACAAGTAGTACAACCGTAACCCACAAGATTAAAACCTAACTCATCAAGATAAGGCGTTAATCCCGCTAAATTAAGGTAATCTGTGACGACTTTAGAGCCGGGTGCTAAAGAGGATTTAACCCAAGGCTTACGTTGCAATCCTTTTTCTACTGCATTTTTAGCCAGTAACCCCGCAGCCATTAAGACATTTGGATTTGAAGTATTTGTACAGGATGTGATTGCGGCAATAACGACAGCGCCATCAGTGAGTTTAAATTCAGGATAATTATCAATTTTTACTTCAGGAAAGTGTGAAAGTGGTTTCTTGTTTGTTTCAAGCTCCACTGCCGCTTTAAATGCATTAGGAACACTTGCTAAATTTACTCTATCTTGAGGACGTTTAGGTCCAGCTAGGCTTGCTTCAACGGTTCCCATATCAAGAGATAATGTAGAGGTGAAGATAGGCTCATCACCTGTATGACGCCATAAACCTTGTTCTTTACTATAAGCTTCAACTAAAGCAATTTCTTGCTCTTCTCGCCCAGTTAAACGCAAATAATCAAGCGTAATATTGTCTATTGGGAAAAAGCCACATGTTGCTCCGTATTCTGGCGACATATTAGCTATTGTTGCCCGATCAGCTAAAGGTAATGAGGCTAAACCATCTCCGTAAAACTCAACAAATTTTCCTACTACACCGTGGGCTCGTAACATTTGGGTGACAGTAAGCACAAGATCTGTTGCTGTAATACCTTCTCGCAGTTTGCCTGTCAGTTTAAAACCAACAACATCAGGAATAAGCATTGAAATAGGCTGACCTAACATTGCTGCTTCAGCTTCAATACCTCCAACCCCCCAACCTAAAACACCGAGGCCATTAATCATGGTTGTGTGAGAATCTGTTCCTACTAAGGTATCTGGATAAGCTACATAGCGACCATCTTTTTCTTCAGACCAGATAGCTTTACCTAAATACTCAAGGTTTACCTGATGGCAAATCCCTGTTCCTGGTGGCACAACACGAAAACGCTCAAACGATTGCTGCCCCCAACGCAAGAAAAGATAACGTTCATAATTGCGTTCCATTTCTATTTCAACGTTTTCAGCAAATGCATTTTTACTTGCGTATTCATCAACCATCACAGAGTGATCGATAACTAAATCAACAGGCGACAATGGATTAACCTTTTCCACCTGTCCGCCTAATGATTTTACTGCTTCTCGCATTGCGGCTAAGTCAACAACAGCAGGTACACCTGTAAAATCCTGCATTAAAACCCTTGCTGGTCGATAAGCTATTTCACGAGATGCATGAGCTGTTTTTTGCCAATCAACTAACGCCTTAATATCATCTTCAACAACCGTATCATTATCGAGATAACGTACTAAATTTTCTAACAGTACCTTCAGAGATTTAGGAAGACGGGTAATATCACCTAATTGACGAGCAACTTCAGTAAGGCGGTAATACTCATATTCACGTGATCCAACTAAGAGCGTGGAATGACTCTCTTTTTTCAAGTGTAACGACATAGCTCCTCCTTCTTATTTTTATACTGACAGCATGTTTAAACCATCAAAATAGGTAAGGTTATCTATTAAACATATCATATAACTTATAATTTGGCTTAAGGATCACACAATTTGTTAACGTAATGTTATGGCCGTCATGGTGTTAATAAATTTTAGTCTCAAGATTTTCATCTAATTAGGATTTAATAACGGAGTTATAACTATGAAAGGATGAAATTTATGAATAATAAACAATCTGAGTTACTAAAGAATATAATGAGTGCCGATCATTACTTTGCTGAACCTATCACGCCTCCTTTCCCGCAAACTTTATCGATAAACCCATTACATTCTCAAAATCTAAAAGATACTGAAGGCTTGGTACAATTTATTATCGCCTCACCAAAATTGTTTGAAGAATTTGAAATAGAAAAAATGTTAAAACTTAAAAATATTCAAATTGGACTTATTTCTATCATAGCGAACCATCTTGCCGCATTAAAAAAGGAAGACAACGAAGCCTATTATCGTCCTGAACATTGGTTAGAGACGCTGAATCATCTTCCTCTTTTAGGACAAAATAAGGTGGAAACAAGAAATCTCCACAAACAGACATTTGATCTTTCGGTTGCTCAAGCTTTTATTCAGTTATTACTCGGTACAGCGATTAATGCCACCTCACCTGCTTTAAGTGAGTTTATTGATTTTTTACGTACTCAAGGCCAAAAAATAGAAATTGGATTACGACAATCATTAGATAGTTATCAAACAATAACCGTTGCAGGAGTGACCGAGATCCTTAATCATAACAACCACCTTATTTTTGTACCTAAGTTAAAAATCCTGAGCTTACGTTTTTCATATCAATCAGCAAAAATGCTCCTTGCCAGTTGTATTGGACGTAAATTTACTGTGTCTTTAGAGTACAGCACGATCACCTCTATCTTTGATGCTAATGCACTAGATGATCCGGAAATTAATCAACAGTTTTATGATTTTTTAAATAAATATCGTCAACTAAGAATTACAAAATCAGACGCTTTTTTTAGTGGGGATTTTTATTTGAAATAAGTTATGCGGGGTTAAGATTGATGATTACGCTTGAAGGCGGGAATTACCCGCCTTTCAGTATTAAACTAATGGCAATTCAATATCTTTAAATAGCTCTTCAATTTCTTCATGTGTTCGCAATGTAACTGCTTGTTCAATTAAATTACGAGTTAGATGTGGGGCAAAACGCCACATAAAATCATACATATAACCACGTAAGAAACCACTGCGGCGGAACGCAATTTTCGTGGTGCTGTAGCTAAACTTATCGCGCATATCAATCGCCACCAAATCACTGTCTAGCACAGGATCAAACGCCATACTAGCAATTACACCAATACCTAAATGCAATCTTACATACGTTTTAATGACATCAGCATCTGTTGCAGTGAAAACAATTTTAGGTTTTAAACCTACTTGGCCAAAAGCATCATCAAGATCAGAACGCCCTGTAAAACCTTGGGTATAAGTCACGATGTCGTAACCAGCAAGCTCTTTCAGTGTGACTTCTCTTTTTTGTGCTAAAGGATGATCTTTAGGAACCACCACAATACGATTCCATCGATAACAAGGTAGCATTACTAAATCGTTATAAAGATGCAGTGACTCTGTCGCAATAGCGAAATCACTTTTACCTCTGCAAACATCTTCAGCTATTTGTGTTGGTGAACCTTGATTCATATGTAATGAAACATCAGGATAACGCTCAATAAAGCCTTTTATCACAGGTGGCAATACATAACGAGCTTGAGTATGTGTTGTTGCAATAGACAGTGAACCTCTATCTGGATAAGTATGTTCCCCTGCGGCAGAGCGGATAGCTTCTGTTTTTGATAAGATTTCTCTAGACAGCCTAACAATCTCTTCACCTGCGGGTGTCACATGCGTTAAATGTTTACCACTACGAGAAAATATTTGTATACCTAATTCATCTTCTAACATGCGGATCTGCTTACTTATCCCCGGTTGAGATGTATACAAACGCTCTGCCGTGGTTGATACATTTAAATCGTTATTCACCACTTCAACGATATAACGCAACTGTTGTAATTTCATAGAGAGGCTATCCCTTCAACAAAAGACTTATTATTCCGTTATTCTATTTATATTCATATAACTAAAAAGAATAATAAAGATGTAATATATAACCACTATATCACTTATTTCATTTCGGTCTAACGTAATTAATAGGGTTATTTAGGTTTTGTTATATCGAATGGTTATAAGCTATAAATAAGCATAAAAAAAGCTGACTAAATGTCAGCTTTTTTTCTAGAACAATAATGGCTTTAAATTATTTAATTACACCGCATGCCATTCTTGCACCACCACCGCCAAGCGCTTCTGGATTATCTGAATAGTTATCACCACCGACATGCACCATTATGGCTTTATCTTTCACTTGCTCAAGTTTAGTTAATTTTGGCGCTAATACTGCGTAATCAGCAACACCTTTAACATTAACAACCAATCCAGGTAAATCACCTAAGTGCCCTTCTTTATTATAAGGCCCCAAATGAACACCCGTTTTTTCAGGATCTAAATGACCACCCGCTTTTAAAGCAGGGACAGGTTTACCCTCTTTCATATCTGGCTCACAAGAGCCATTAGCATGAATATGAAAACCATGCACACCGGGGGTTAATCCTGTCAATTTTGGAGTAAATAACAGCCCATAATCGGTTTCTGTGATGGTAACAACACCAATATCGTTACCTGCACCTGTAGGAAGCGCTTCTTTCAACGTGACATCTAATGTGGCTGCACTCACCACTGAGGTGAAGAGTAAACTAGAGAGTAACAAAGGCATCAGTTTCATAGTATCTCCGTCTTATTATTAGCAAAGTAAAATATCAGACAAATAGAAATTAACCACTTATACTGTTTCAATGTACATTAATTAGCATATCTTCTTCATACAAAAAAAGCGACTAACTCTCATTAGTCGCTTTTTTATTTATCGAGTGATACCAATGTTATTTGGTTTTTTCAACCCATTTACCATCGATATAAAACGCAGACCAACCCGTTGCTTTGCCATCTTTTTCAGAAGAAACATATTGTTGTTTAGTTTTACGACTAAACCGCACAATAGTTGGATTTCCTTCTGGATCAGCCACAGGCGCTTCAGCTAAATAACGCATTTTCTCTGCTAATCTGTCTTTAAAGCGAACCAATTCTTCTACTTTTGGTGCGCGCGTTTCTCTTGATTTAGGGAAAGTATTTGCGGCTAAGAATACACCCGCGGCACCATCACGTAAGACAAAATACGCATCAGATTTTTCACACGGCAACTCAGGAAGCGGTACAGGATCTTCCTTCGGTGGCGCAATTTCACCACTTTTTAAGATTTTACGGGTATTTTTACATTCATCATTGGTGCAACCCATGTATTTACCAAAACGCCCCATTTTCAGATGCATTTCAGAGCCACATTTATCACACTCTATGACAGGCCCTTCGTAACCTTTTAAGCGGAACTCACCCTCTTCGACTTCATAACCATCACATGCCGGATTATTACCACAAACATGTAATTTACGATGCGTGTCAATCAGGTAGCTGTCCATTGCAGTACCACATTTCGGACAACGACGACGTGCACGTAATGCGTTAGTTTCTGCATCTTCCCCTTCAAGAATATTCAATAATTCATCTTCAGGGATAAGGTTAATAGTCTGTTTACAACGTTCTTTTGGTGGCAATGCGTAACCTGAGCAGCCTAAGAACACCCCCGTTGTTGCCGTTCGAATTCCCATATGACGAGAACATGTCGGACATTCAATTGAGGTAATAACCATTGGGTTTGGTCGCATTCCGCCTTCTTCAGGATCTTTTTCAGCCACTTCGAGTTGCTGACTAAAATCTGAGAAAAACGCATCTAATACCGCTTTCCAATTTTCTTCATTATTCGCAACATGGTCGAGGTGATCTTCCATTTGCGCAGTGAAATCGTAATTCATTAAATCGCTAAAATTCTCTTCTAAGCGATCAGTAACAATTTCACCCATTTTTTCTGCATAAAAACGGCGATTTTCAACTTTTACATAACCACGATCTTGAATAGTGGAAATAATAGACGCATAAGTTGAAGGACGACCAATACCGCGTTTTTCTAATTCTTTAACTAACGTAGCTTCACTAAAACGTGCTGGTGGCTTAGTAAAGTGTTGAGTTGGCTCTAATTCAACTAAAGCAAGTTTTGCGCCAACATCAACAGCCGGCAACGTCTTATCTTCATCTTTATTACGCATTGCCGGCATCACTTTCGTCCAACCTGCAAAACGTAGAGTACGACCTTTAGCACGTAATTTATAATCACCTGATTCGACTGTTAATGTCGTTGAATCATATTTTGCTGGTGTCATTTGACACGCCACAAATTGATTCCAAATTAGTTGATATAATCGTTTGGCATCGTTATCCATATCTTTTAAAGATTCTGCGATAACGTTGATATCCGAAGGACGAATAGCTTCGTGCGCTTCTTGCGAATTTTCTTTGCTCGAATAAACATTTGGCTCTTTCGGCAAATACTTAGCACCAAATTGCTCACTAATATAATCACGCGCCATTTGAATTGCATCCTGACTTAAGTTAGTCGAGTCAGTACGCATATAGGTAATATAACCAGCTTCATAAAGGCGTTGAGCTAGCATCATTGTCTTTTTCACACCAAAACTTAAACGCGTACTTGCCGCTTGTTGTAAAGTTGATGTGATAAGTGGTGCGCTTGGTTTGCTTGATGTTGGTCTATCTTCACGATCTTTTACTGTGAAGGTTGCATTTTTTAATGCATTAACCGCAACCTGTGTTTCATCAGATGAAACAGGATTGAAGGCTTTATCATTATAATGCGTGACTTCCATACGCAATGGTTGTTCATCAGGTGTTAATAATGATGCGTGTAACTGCCAATATTCTTCAGGAACAAAGGCTTTAATTTCACGCTCACGTTCAACCAATAGACGAACAGCGACAGATTGCACTCGACCCGCAGATAATCCACGAGCGACTTTTTTCCAAAGTAAAGGTGAAACCATATAGCCCACAACACGATCCATAAAACGACGTGCTTGTTGCGCGTTAACGCGGTCTATATTTAACTCACCTGGAGTTTGGAAAGCTTGTGTAATAGCATTTTTCGTGATTTCGTTAAAAACCACTCGACTAAATCTTTCATCATCACCGCCGATAACTTCGCGTAAATGCCACGCGATAGCTTCTCCTTCGCGGTCAAGGTCCGTTGCGAGATAGACATGATCAGCTTTATCAGCCAATGCTTTTAGTTCAGCCACAACCTTTTCTTTGCCGGGTAGAATTTGATAGTTCGCATTCCATCCATTATAGGGGTCTATTCCCATACGGCTGACTAAGGCTGATTTCTCATCCTTTTTAACTTTTTTCACGCCTTTCGTGGCGGATGAGTTTTCGCTCTTCTGGCTGCCAGAACCACTCTTGGGCAAATCACGAATGTGACCCACGCTAGATTTAACTACGTAGTCATTGCCAAGATATTTATTGATCGTTTTGGCTTTTGCCGGGGACTCCACGATTACAAGAGCTTTACCCATAATTACCTTTACCTAATTAAACTTTGTTATGACGGTATTGTTTAATACCCTCAACTAAAAAAATGTTTAAAATCTCTTTTTTATATTGCGTTAGTTTTGCAATATATCAACCTGTTTTTATTCAAAGCTTTTGTTTGAGCTCAAAACTCATTACTTTTTTTGAGGTATTTTAATCACCTCACTGCTTTGATCGGGCAACGGGCAAATTATATTTGCTACATATAGCGTAGCTAAGCTTTTAAAAATGCCACACTCTACCTGATAAAAAGTGAGGCGCAACAAATTATTTTTCTAAGGAGCACAAATTATGTCAACACAAACTACACCGATTACAACAGAGATGCTACTTGAAAAAGCGAATAAAATCATATGTGAACATGAAGATTATTTACAAGGTATGCATGCAGATTCTGTTGAACAAAAAGGTAATGTCCTCGTATTTAAAGGCGAATTTTTTTTAGATGAGCAAGGTTTACCTACAGCAAAAAGCACTGCGGCTTTTAATATGTTTAAGCATTTAGCACATGTGTTATCAGATAAGTATCATTTAGAATAATCGCCGTTAGGATTATTTCACACTTAATCTCACTATCGAGAAAGAGGCGTTACTTGCCAGTTATTGCTTTTTCAAAAAAATAACTAGCATAAAAAATCACATACAAAGAATAAAAATGCAAAAAAGGAAGGCGATTTATTGTTTTCTGATGTTTATGATTATACCTACCTATTAATATAATCAGTAATATCAATTATTTTTATTTTGTTTTTACCGCTATATTGGCACCTCCTAGAAAGAGGAAATATTTACCCTGTTGTTGTTAAGCAATATCAATTATTTCTTTGATTGCCAGTGAATACTTCACTGGCTTTTTTTTGCCTTATTGCAATACGATTTGCCAATAAGACATCAAAATAGCGGTTTGAAAAATTCAAGAAGTGTTGATAAACAAGAAGGGAAAATAACAGCGATACCAAGCTTTAAGTTTTAAATTCTCGGTATCGCTAAATAAAGCTTAATCTTGTGTACTCGTTTGGGTTATAGCAATGGTTTTTTACTTCTTTGAACCCAGCGCATCATCAATTTATCAACGCTTTCCATTGCACCGCCCGTCACACGTTCAACCATTTTCTTTTTAAGAACATATTGAACAGAAAAGACTTCATAGTCGTTAATGTGATTAATTAACCAGTCATCACTCACACCAACTTCATCAATTAAGCCTTTATTCAATGCTTCTGTGCCGTACCAATATTCTCCAGTCGCGACACTATCAATATCAAGTTGAGGGCGGTATTTATGTACAAAAGATTTAAATAACAAGTGTGTTTCATTTAAATCTTGTTTAAATTTCTCACGACCTTCTTCTGTGTTTTCACCCAACAAAGTTAATGTACGTTTATATTCACCAGCAGTATGTAACTCAACATCAATATCATTTTTCTTAAGCAATCGGTGAATGTTAGGGATTTGAGCAACGACACCAATTGAGCCAATAATCGCAAAAGGTGCTGCGACGATTTTATCAGCCACACAGGCCATCATATATCCACCACTTGCGGCGACTTTATCGACAACCGCAGTAAGTTTAATGCCTTTTTCTTTTAAACGTGTTAATTGCGCAGCAGCTAGCCCATATCCATGAACCATACCACCTGGGCTTTCTAAACGGAGTAAAACTTCATCACCGGTTTGGGCAACAGAAAGAATGGCACTGATCTCTTCACGTAATGCACCTACTTCATGCGCATCCATACTACCATTGAAATCAAGAACATATAAACAAGGTTTTACAACGCCTTTCTTACCTTCTTTCGCATTGTTTTTACTTTGTTTATTTTCTTTTTTCTGCTGTTTTTTAAACGCTTTGTACCAGACCTTTAATTCAGCATCATCCATTCTCGCTTGTTGCATTACCCGCTGTTTTTCTTCATAAGCTTCAGCAAGATCTGTCACTTTTAACGTGCCTTTTCGATTTTGCTTCTTATTTCCAATAACGATAAAAAACAACACAATAGCGATAATAGCCACGACAACCGTGGCGATCTCTGCTAAAAACAGTCCATATTGTAAAATATACTCCACAAAGACCTCTTTTTAAGGTTAATAACACTGACTAAAACCAATATGCCTAGTTTAACGAAATTCTGCTCTAGCGCTAGTCACAAAGGCATAATTATGGGCAATACCATAAAGAAAATAGCCATAAATTGTAAACAAAAAACTAGACTAAACTGGTCGCTAGACAAATAAGACGTTACACTTTATTTACTTTTTACTAGACAGGATATCAATATGTTGCAATATCAACCGGATTATAGCGTGCTAAAAGATAAAATTATTCTAGTAACTGGTGCTGGTGATGGCATAGGAAAAGAAGCCGCACTAACTTATGCGCAATATGGCGCAACACTTATCTTATTAGGCCGTACTTTATCAAAACTTGAAGATGTTCAAGAAGAAATCATTACATCAGGAGGACAACAACCGATGTTGTATCCCCTTGATTTACTTACAGCAACTGAAAATGATTTTCAGCAATTTGCTGATACGCTTGTTAAACGCTTTCCTCACCTTGATGGTGTGCTACAAAATGCAGGTCTGCTAGGTGTTGTTGAACCAATCATTAATCAACCAAGTAACCTTTGGCATGATGTTATGCAAGTTAACGTCAACGCGACATTCATGCTGACTAAAGCACTGTTACCTTTAATGCTAAAAGCCCCTCATGCAAGTCTTATTCTCACCACATCCAGTGTCGGGCGCCAAGGTCGTTACGGTTGGGGCGCTTATTCTGTTTCCAAATTCGCAACAGAAGGCTTTATGCAGGTACTCAATGAAGAATATAACGATAGCACCTTACGAATTAACTGCATTAATCCTGGTGGCACTCGTACCGCAATGAGAGCCAGTGCGTTTCCTGATGAAAATGCACAAAAGCTAAAAACACCTAAAGACTTAATGCCGTTGTATCTCTACTTGATGAGTGATGACAGCATTGATGTAAAAGGACAATCTTTAGATGCCCAACCAGGCCGTAAAGCTGGCCCTGCTGAATAACATAAACTCGAGGTCAAAAATGAATGATGCACAACACCAAAAACGCCAACAACGTTTAAAAGAGAAAGTAGATACCCGAATTGAGCAAGCTCAACGAGAACAAGGTATTTTGATGATATTTACAGGTAATGGTAAAGGTAAAACGACGGCAGCGATGGGCACAGCGACACGTGCTGTTGGTCATCAAAAAAAAGTCGGTGTTGTGCAATTTATTAAAGGAACATGGGAGAACGGTGAACGTAATTTATTAGAACAATTTGGTGTGCCTTTTTATGTCATGGAGACAGGCTTTACTTGGGAAACTCAAGATAAAAGTACTGATACAACTGCTTGCTTAAATACATGGCAATATGCACTCAAACTGCTTAACAACCCAGAGTATGATTTAGTTATCCTTGATGAAATTACCTATATGATTAGCTTTAACTATTTACCATTAGATGAGGTTATTTCAGCGATTAGCTCTCGCCCTGCGCACCAAAACGTTATTATTACAGGGAGAGGCTGCCATAGAAAATTAATTGAGTTAGCTGATACGGTGACAGAAATGCGTCCTGTCAAACATGCTTTTGATAGTGGGATAAAAGCACAACAAGGCATAGATTGGTAACTCTGAGTAACAAGCGCAATCTAAACATTACATAAGAATGGGCTCTCCTAAAATACCCGCACCAAATATGCGTCCATTTTTTTTAATAAAATCTAAATACATCTCTCTATCAACAAAAATATGTCTTCTTATTTGTTGATCATAGAGTATTGCCATCTTCATAATATGTTTATGATACTCATCATAAAATAATATTCTTTCAGTAGAGTTTCTCGATGTTAAATATTTTTTAACTATTTCGTGGATACTTATTGCCTCTTTCATTAAGTTTTCATCACTGAAACTAAAGTTAGCTTCTAACGGAGATAAACTATCTGTTCGTGTATTATTTTCATCGATCCAGTTAAATTGATTTTCTGCTTTATATTGGGTTAATAAATCACGCTCTGAATAAAATTTAATACCATAGGGAAACTTAATAATATATTGATGGAAATCATTTTTTGTAAAACATTTGGTCAACACATTTACTTTTTCATTACCTTCCCAATCAGATAAATAAGTAGGTAATGATTCATCGATTGGAATATCACAATTAAATATATTATTATCAATAAAGAGAGAATCTGAGCTATTTATCGCACCTCTTAAAAGTATACCATTTACCCATACAGTACGCTCCTCTATGTGCATCTCTTCAGATGGAGTATATTCTTGTTTAAATAATGCTGTAAAACTATAATATATATCCCTATTAGGATTAATTATGCCGCCCCGATTTCCCGGATAAACCATAAATATACTTTGTTTGCCTTGCCCATCAACAAGTACATGTTCACCATTATTTAGTTTGATTTTTTTTACTTCACCTTTTCCCATTACAAATTTAATATTATCAATTTTAAACTCTAAAAGTTCTAATTGGTTATTACTGATGTAGAAAACACCATTTTGCTTTTCTCTTATTGCGGGATAATCACACCCCGTGACTAAAGAGGTTATATATAATGCTGCTATCAAATAAAAATAACGATACATATTATTTTGAATACCTTATCGTTAAATATCAATTTATATCGTGGAAACAATATAACTATCATAGATATATTTATAATAAAAATAAAGTCATCAAAAAAGAGGCTCCCAATGTTTATTGGTTGCCTCTTAATGAAAAATGATATTTTAATTTAAATTAATAAATAATTATTCGAAAACTACTTATTATTTCCAGCTGACTGACGACGACTTGACGCTCTTTTTGCAGGTGACGTAGAGGTACGAGCTGATATTTTAGTATGACGCTTAACCGCACGACGAATTTGATTTGCTTTAATTCGACGTTGGTCTTTTTCTACCGCCACTTTTGTTACTGTCTCATCATTTAATTCAACCAGTTGACGCAAGTAGTTAATCTGCTCTAATCCAAGTTCTACCCAACCACCACGTGGTAAGCCTTTAGGTAAATCAATATCACCATAGCGAACACGAATAAGACGACTTACTTGAACACCAACAGCTTCCCACATACGGCGAACTTCGCGGTTACGGCCTTCTGTCAGTGAAACGTTGTACCATTGGTTAATCCCTTCACCACCACGATAAGAAACAGAGCGAAATGATGCTGGGCCATCTTCTAATTGCACACCACGAGTTAATTGACGAATTTTAGCGTCATCAATTTCACCGAAAACACGAACTGCATATTCACGTTCAACCTCACGGCTTGGGTGCATTAAACGGTTAGCTAATTCACCATCTGTTGTAAATAACAATAATCCACTGGTATTCACATCAAGACGACCAACAGCGATCCAGCGAGCACTGTTAAGACGAGGAAGACGTTGGAAAACGGTAGGACGGCCTTGTGGGTCACTACGAGTGCACAGTTCACCTTCAGGTTTGTAATACGCTAACACTCGACAAACATCTTTTTGGGCTTCGCGAATATTTAAAATACGACCATCTAAGCGGATTTTTGCTGTTGTGGTGACATCAATACGATCACCTAATTTTGCTTTTGTACCATCAATGCTGATACGTCCTTCTTGAAGGTAACCCTCAATCTCACGACGAGAGCCGTGGCCAGAACGAGCCAGAATTTTTTGTAATTTTTCAGTACGTTGCGATTTATCGCTCATGAAACAACCTCATGTGTCGCCTTCACAGGCGTCATAAAAATAGAATTAATTTTTAAAAAAATCAATTAAGTAAAAAATAACCCATGTTTATTAAATTCACTCATAAACATAGGCTTATTGATTCAATAGTGAACAATGTTGATGCTTTTCACATCAACATTGTGATAAATAGTCTCGATAAAATAGCATGACGGTTTTACTTCTTTTTGTTATGTATAGTAGCGTTTCAACGAAAACGCGCATTGACATAACCGATTTTAAAAACAAGCACCGTGATTTTTATCGCAATGTATAAATTTAACACAAGCGGTAAATCCCTTCACCTTTTATCTCTTTATCTCACGATAAATTTCTTTATTATGCATCTATCGAATCGATATTTAGTTTAATCGGCCAAATCATTTACTGAAATGGAGTAATATCTCCAGTGCCTTCTCGGATTATCACCGGGCTATCTTCTGTTAAATCAATGACTGTTGTAGGCTTTTGACCTAAATAGCCGCCATGGATCACTAAATCCACTTGTTTGCTTAATAAATCGTTGATTTCTTCAGGATCAGACTCTGCAAAATCATTACCTGGTAAAATCAGGCTAGTTGACATCAATGGCTCACCAATATTTTCTAACAATGCTAATGCAATAGGGTTAGAAGGAACACGTAAGCCAATCGTTTTACGTTTATCATTCATCAAACGTTTTGGTACATCTTTAGTTGCTTTTAAGATAAAGGTGTAATTACCTGGAGTGTTATTTTTTATTAATCGAAATACCACGTTATCAACATAAGCGTAATTAGCGATTTCTGATAGATCGCGACACATCAGTGTGAAATTATGGTTTTTATCTAATTGACGAATACGACAAATCCGCGTCATTGCATCTTTATTTTCTAAGCAACAGCCAATAGCATAGCCAGAATCTGTTGGATAAATCACCACTCCGCCTTTGCGTAAAATATCAGCACTTTGTTCAATTAAACGAGCCTGCGGATTATCAGGGTGAATATAAAAAAGTTGGCTCATACATCCCTCAACGAATATCTAATGTTACTCCTGCCATAGCGACCAAACTGGTTCAACGCCACCGGGTAACCATAAATTACGCCCCAACTCTATCCACGAGCAAGGACGATGAAAATCAGAACCTAACGAAGCTTTTAACTCATAAGATTGAGCTAATGCTGCGTGTTGTTCCCGTTCTTGTGGTGGTTGTTGGCATTGTGCCACTTCGATTGCATCACCACCTTGTTGTTTAAAATAAAGTGTTAATCGTTTTAACCATTTAGAAGATAGACCATATCGGCCCGGATGTGCTAACACTGCAACACCACCAGCAGCATGAATTGCTGTGACAGCGTCACCGATCGAGCACCATTGCGGGGGTACATAGCCCGTTTTTCCTTTCGCTAAATAACGTTTAAATACTTTATTAACTGAGGCAACATGTCCGTCATTCACTAAAAAGCGAGCAAAATGCCCTCTTGTTACTTGCCCACCATGCGCTAGCGCTTTAGCACCTTCAAAAGCATTGGCAATACCTGCTTTTTCTAATCGCTCACCTATCATTATCGCACGTGTTTCACGACATTGACTTTGTGATGAAAGGAGCGATTTCATCGCGTTATGGTCGATATCCATATTTAATCCAACAATATGGATTTCTATATTCTCCCACAAAGTCGATATTTCGACACCTGATATCAGAGTAAGAGGCAGATTTTTTTCTGTAATATAATGGTTAGCAGGTGCAATGGCCGCTGTTGTATCGTGATCCGTGATCGCTAAAACATTAATTTGACGCTCTATCGCTCTATCAACCAGTTCTTCTGGTGAAAGCTCGCCATCTGACGCGGTAGTGTGGCTGTGTAAATCATAAATCACTCTTAAATCAGATAGCCCTTCAGTCATCACGTCTCCCTTTTTACCTTAGCAAGATAATAATTTTTAAAGAGTATGCCATAAAGTACTTGACGAACCTAACGCAATCCAGTTTACTAGTACGCAACACGAGCTAGTTCACTTTCTATTTATCTGTCGTTGGCTGTAAGGAGATCTTATGAATATCAATCAACATCTTATCGCTCTTTGGTGGCGCAACACTCTTTTATGGGCGGTTTGATCTCCGGCTTAACGTCAGTGATATCTAAAACCCGCCTACGCGGGTTTTTTTATGCTTTAAAAACAGTAAATAAAGAAAATAATATAGAGCGATAACAATGAATACATCACTTGCATTCCCATTTAATACCAAGGCAACGCCACTGCCTTATCACAGCGAACCAGCTTTGCTTTTCAATACATTATGTGAAAATCAACACTACACATTATTGTTAGAATCTGCACAAATCGACACTAAAGCAAACTTAAAAAGCTTATTAATTGTTGATAGTGCATTACGCATCAGTGCAGTAAAAAATCAAGTCACTATTGATGCATTAAGCGTTAATGGGCAAGCGTTATTGCCAACATTAAAAATCGCACTAAAAGAAAAAGCTAGTTTAACGTTAGAGAGCGACAAACAGTGTGTTTTTAATTTTGCAACGCCTTCACAAGAGACTGATGAAGAAAGCAAATTAAAATCAGCTAGCGTATTTGATGCGTTACGTTTCTTTCTTGTTAATAAAGACACTAAAGATGCAAACTTTATCTTTGTTGGTGGCTTATTTGCGTATGATTTAGTCTGCGGATTTGAGTCTATTCCTGAATTAGAAAGTGATTTTTCTTGCCCTGATTATTGCTTTTATTTAGCTGAACAATTAATCGTGATCGACCATCAAAATAAAGATAGCCAGTTGGTTTCTATTGCATTTACTGATGATAAAACAGAATGTCAACGCCTCACTTTACGACAAACCGAATTAATTTCGCTAGCTAAACAACCATTAAAACACCCTATTCGCCCCGCTTTAACAGCAGAGGGTTCAGCGATACACGCCAATATGGACGATAAAGGCTATGGTGATATCGTTGAGGCAATGAAAACCTATATTCGTCGTGGTGATATTTTCCAAGTCGTGCCATCACGTCGTTTTCAAGTAGCTTGCCCTTCACCACTTGCTGCATATCAAGTGTTGAAACAGAAAAACCCAAGCCCGTATCTGTTTTATATGCAAGATGCTCTATTCACTGTTTTTGGTGCATCACCAGAAAGCGCACTGAAATATCAGACCAGTGATCGCCAAATTGAAATTTACCCTATTGCAGGAACTCGTCCTAGAGGACGCAATGCCGATGGTTCAATTAATGCAGATTTAGATAGCCGCATTGAGCTAGAAATGCGTACTGACACCAAAGAACTTTCAGAGCATTTAATGTTAGTTGATTTGGCGCGTAATGATTTGGCTCGTATTTGCCAAGCTGGCAGTCGCTATGTTGCAGAACTAACAAAAGTTGATCGTTATGCTTTTGTGATGCACTTAGTCTCTAGAGTGGTAGGTAAATTACGTGATGATTTAGATATTTTCCATGCTTACCAAGCATGTATGAATATGGGAACACTATCAGGTGCCCCTAAAGTCAGTGCTATGCAATTAATTGCTCGTTATGAAAAAACGAAACGTGGTAGCTATGGTGGAGCCATTGGTTATTTTACTGGCGCTGGTGATTTTGATACTTGCATAGTTATTCGCTCTGCTTATGTTGAAAATAATATTGCTACTATTCAAGTCGGCGCTGGGATTGTGCTCGATTCTGATCCCAAAATGGAAGCGGAAGAAACCCGCAATAAATCACAAGCTGTAATTAATGCCATTTTGCAAGCTCACACAGAAGTACAAATGCAGGAGGCTTGCTAATGGCAACTATCTTACTTCTCGATAACATCGACTCTTTTACCTACAACTTAGTCGATCAACTGCGTAGCCTCGGTAATACCGTCGTCATTTATCGCAATAGCGTCACAGCCGATTTTATTGAACAGAAATTACATGAACTAGATAACCCTATTTTATTGTTATCTCCGGGGCCTGGCACACCTTCACAAGCTGGTTGTATGCCTGAACTATTGAAGCGTGTACTCGGTACATTACCTGTTGTTGGCATCTGTTTAGGCCATCAAGCCATCATTGAAGCTTACGGTGGAAAAGTTTCTTCATGTGGAGAGATCTTACACGGTAAAGCGACATTGGCTGAACATGATAACAATGAGATGTTTGTTAATTTACCCAACCCTTTACCTGTTGCACGCTATCATTCGCTTTCTGGAGAACACGTTCCCGAACAACTTATTATCAATGCGTGGTGCGATAACACTGTTATGGCGGTGCGTCACCGTCAACATAAAACCTGTGGTTTTCAGTTTCATCCAGAATCAATTTTAACCACCAAAGGCGCACAACTTTTAGAACAAACAATCGCATGGGCATTAACTCCTAAAGGAGACGCATAAAATGGAAACTATCTTCAACAAATTATTTAGCGCGCAGCAGTTAACATTAGAAGAAAGCCAAACTCTGTTTAGCGCGATTATCCGTGGTGAATTAACAGAATCACAATTAGCCGCTGTATTAATTAGTATGAAAATGCGTGGTGAACATCCACAAGAAATCGCCGGTGCTGTACGAGCATTACTTGAAAATGCACTGCCATTTCCTCGTCCTGATTACACTTTTTGCGATATTGTTGGTACTGGTGGTGATGGCGCAAACAGCATCAATATATCAACCGCTAGCGCATTCGTAGCGGCAGAAGTCGGTATTAAAGTTGCCAAACATGGCAACCGCAGCGTATCTAGTCGCTCAGGCTCATCCGATTTACTCGCTGCTTTTGGTATTCCATTAGATAGAAGTGCAGATGATGCACGTCAATTATTAGATGAAGTAGGACTTTGCTTTTTATTCGCACCGCAGTATCACAGTGGTTTTCGTTTTGCAGCCCCTGTGCGCCAGCAACTAAAAACACGCACCTTATTTAACGTACTAGGTCCCTTGATTAATCCAGCTCGTCCACCATTAGCATTAATTGGTGTTTATAGTCCTGAGTTATTAATGCCTATTGCAGACACACTAAAAGTATTGGGTTATGAACGTGCCGCAGTGGTACACAGTGGTGGTATGGATGAAGTGTCATTACATGCTCCGACTCAAGTCGCTGAATTACGTAATGGTGAAATTACACGTTACGAACTCACACCAAGCGATTTTGGTCTTCGTCCTTGTTCAATGGCCGATTTGGAAGGTGGTACACCTGAAGTTAACCGTCAATTATTAGCAGATTTACTGCAAGGTGAAGGAAAAAGAGCACATACCGAATCTGTTGCAGCTAATGTCGCTTTATTAATGCGTTTACATGGGCAAGAAGATTTAAAAATGAATACTGAAGTTGCCATGCACGCCATTTATAGCGGTAAAGCAATAAATCGTGTCACTGCATTAGCAGCTAGAGGATAAAAACATGACCGTATTAAACGCCATTGTAAAAGATAAAGCAGAATTTCTGATTGCACGTAAAGCAAGCCAACCATTATCAGAATTTTCGCATCAAATAGTGCCATCAACGCGCTCGTTTTATCAGGCATTAACTCAGCCTAATACTGTTTTTATTTTAGAATGTAAAAAAGCATCGCCCTCAAAAGGATTAATTCGTGCTGATTTTGATCCCGCAACGATTGCTAAAATTTATCAGCCTTATGCCGCGGCAATTTCGGTATTAACCGATGAAAAATATTTTCAAGGGAGCTTTGATTATTTACGTCAAGTCAGCCAAGCCGTACATCAGCCAGTTTTGTGCAAAGATTTTATTATTGATGAATACCAAATCTATTTAGCACGTTTTTATCAAGCAGATGCCATCTTATTAATGCTCTCAGTCTTAGATGATGAGCAATATCACGCGCTATCGACGGTTGCTCATCAATTAAATATGGGTGTATTAACCGAAGTCAGTACAGAAGAAGAGCGTCAGCGAGCAATTAAGCTTAATGCTAAAGTTATTGGTATTAATAATCGCGATTTGCGTGATCTCTCTATTGATTTAGCGCGCACTCAACAACTAAGCCAAGGATCACCAAAAGATGCAATCGTGATCAGTGAATCTGGTATTCATACCCACCAGCAAGTCCAAGAGTTAAGTCAATATGCTAATGGTTTTCTGGTAGGTAGTGCCTTAATGTCACAAGAAAATATTGACCAAGCGGTGAGAGCGCTTGTTTTGGGAAAGCATAAAGTGTGCGGGTTAACTCGTACACAAGATGTAAAAGCAGTTTATGAAGCTGGTGCTTATTATGCAGGATTGATTTTCGCAGAAAAATCCCCGCGTAAAGTGACATTGTCACAAGCACAAGCGTTGATAACACAAGCCCCCTTAGCGTTTGTGGGTGTTTTTCAAAACCAACCCATTGCACTTATTTGTGACTATGCTGAAAAACTTAATTTATCTGCCATTCAATTACATGGGCAAGAAGATGCTCAGTTTATTGAGCAACTTAGACAAAAAATTCAACCTAACTGTGAGATTTGGCAAGCAATAAATATGGCAATCCACAATGATATTTCTCCCATTTCACACGTTAATAAATATGTACTTGATAATGGCACAGGCGGTACAGGAATAACGTTTAATTGGCAAAAAATTCCAAACTCAATACGTGAAAAAGCATTACTTGCTGGTGGCCTTAATAGTGAAAACTGTTTAGATGCAGTTAAAACAGGCTGTATCGGGCTTGATTTTAACTCTGGGGTAGAATCGGCTCCTGGCATAAAAGATGCACAACGTCTAGATCAAGTGTTTGCACAATTACAGCGAAACTAAATTTCATAAAAATAAAATTTTAAACAGGATGACATCACAATGAGAAAACTTAACCCCTACTTTGGCGAATTTGGTGGCCAATATGTACCTGAAATCTTAATTCCTGCATTGGATCAACTCGAACAAGCTTTTATTGATGCACAAAACGATCCGTCATTTCAGCAAGAATTCCAAGATTTATTAAAAAATTATGCAGGCAGGCCAACGGCATTAACCCTTTGTCGTAATTTAACAGAAGGTACGCGAACTCGTTTATATCTAAAACGTGAAGATTTACTGCATGGTGGCGCTCATAAAACTAACCAAGTATTAGGTCAAGCATTACTGGCAAAACGTATGGGGAAAACCGAAATAATTGCAGAAACAGGTGCGGGTCAACATGGTGTTGCCACTGCTTTGGCCTGCGCATTACTTAATATGAAATGTCGTATCTATATGGGTGCAAAAGACGTTGAACGTCAATCACCAAACGTCTTTCGTATGCGTTTAATGGGTGCTGAAGTTATTCCCGTTCATAGTGGTTCATCTACCTTAAAAGATGCCTGTAATGAGGCATTACGTGACTGGTCTGGTTGTTATGACCGCGCTCACTATTTACTAGGAACCGCAGCGGGCCCGCATCCTTATCCAACAATTGTACGTGAATTCCAACGTATGATTGGTGATGAAGCTAAAGCGCAGATCCTAGAGCGTGAAGGTCGTCTACCCGATGCAGCTATCGCTTGTATTGGTGGTGGTTCTAACGCTATCGGTTTATTTGCTTCATTTATTCCTGAAACGTCAGTGCAACTGATTGGTGTCGAGCCCGCAGGTAAAGGTATTGAAACAGGTGAACATGGCGCACCACTGAAACACGGTAAATTAGGGATCTATTTTGGGATGAAATCCCCTATTATGCAGACAGATGAAGGCCAAATTGAAGAATCTTATTCAATTTCAGCGGGTCTTGATTTCCCATCAGTTGGACCACAACACGCACATTTAAATAGCATTGGTCGCGCTGATTATGTTTCTGTTACAGATGATGAAGCAATAGAAGCATTTAAAGCACTTTCTCGCCGAGAAGGAATTATTCCAGCCTTAGAATCTTCTCATGCTCTAGCTTATGCACTTAAATTAATTGCACAAAATCCTGATAAAGAGCAATTACTTATTGTGAACTTATCAGGACGTGGCGATAAAGACATTTTTACTGTAAACGATATTTTAGCAGCAAGAGGAGAAATCTAATGAGCCGTTATCAAAACTGCTTTAATGCATTAGCACAAAAACAACAAGGTGCATTTGTTCCCTTTGTAACATTAGGTGATCCTTCTCCTGAGCTGTCACTACAAATTATTGATGCGTTAATTGAAGGTGGTGCCGATGCTTTAGAGATTGGTATTCCTTTTTCCGATCCTCTTGCAGATGGCCCTACTATTCAAGGTGCTAATTTACGAGCCCTCAATGTTGGTGTAACACCCACCGATTGCTTTGCTCTATTAACTAACATACGTAAAAAACATCCTAATATTCCTATTGGCCTATTAGTTTACGCCAACCTTGTTTTTAGTAATGGGGTTGATAACTTTTATGGTAAATGCCAACAAGCTGGTGTCGATTCTGTCTTAATTGGTGATGTGCCCTTACGTGAATCAAAAGAGTTCAGAGAAGCAGCACAGCGAGCGAATATCGAGCCTATTTTTATTTGCCCGCCTAATGCTGATGATGAGCTTTTACAAGAATTAGCCATCTCAGGTAAAGGCTATACCTATTTACTCTCAAGAGCAGGCGTAACAGGAACAGATAAACGTGCTGAACAATCGCTAACGCACCTTACTGACAAATTAAAAACTTATAATGCGCCACCTGCATTACAAGGATTTGGTATTTCAGAGCCAAAACAAGTCAAAGAGGCTATTGCAAATGGGGCAACGGGTGCTATTTCAGGATCTGCCGTTGTACAAATTATTGAGAAAAATCTTCATCAACCTGAAGTGATGCTTAAAGCGCTTACTCAATTTGTCAAAGAAATGAAAGCGGCTACACTCGCTTAACTATCGTTACCGATCCGCTTTAGGAGAATAGTTTGCTATTTTTCTAAGCGGATTACTCTTAATTCATCATTTATTGACCCACACTTTTGAAGTCCATTTTTGGGGCTTAGTCCGCATGAAATGGTGCAATCTCTCTTCTTTCTCCATTTAAAGTACATAATCAATACCTATAAAAATTTGGCAATATTTTATTTTTTGCACATACTTTATAAAGCGCTTTATGTTTTCTTTTCAAAAATACTCAACCAATTACACAATGTATAAGGAGTTTGATAATGAAACTATGGGCAAAAATCTCCGCTGTCATGGCGGCATTATTGATGGCATTTACGTTGTCTGCATGTTCTCCGACTTCAACGTCAGAAGGTACTGGGGGTTATTTTGACGACTCTGTGATCACCACCAAAGTTAAAACAGCACTAATCGGTGAAAAAAATCTTAATTCAACACAAATTAGCGTTGAGACTTTTAAAGGTAAAGTTCAATTAAGTGGTTTCGTTTCTTCTCAAGCGGATGCTAATCGTGCCATTGAAACAACACGCAAAGTTACAGGTGTAAAAGGCGTTATCAATTCAATGGTTGTTCGCTGATCCCTTTTTTATTCTAGTCTTCCCTTAGCTTTATTTTTTAGACCACTTCGGTGGTCTTTTTCATTTATGAATTTATGTTTATTTGTACGGACTATCATAATACAGATCAATTTTTGCAAAAAAATCAAATCATTCAAAAATAGCCCGCTTTTGTCTCACCCTAAAAATAAACTCATAAAAAGAGCAAAGCAAAAGGTTCTCTAATCATTTTGCGTTCAATAACAAACCACTTAGTTATTATCTGTACGAAACTTTTCTAAGCCTTTTTATTTCTCTATTAATCTCATCTATCCGTTGATAGATAACACGCTTTTACTAAAATTAAATACAAAGATGCATTTTAAATGCATCTACAAAATACTCGATTTTATCGATTACAATGCTATTTATTATTAACAAATAGAAATAAATAATTCTCATTATATTTATAGTTGAGCTTTAAGATGCATATAAAATACACCTTAAAAGATATTTAAACATTATATGTTCCATTTTAAATGCATCTTTATTTATTTAACATTATTTAAAAATGACTCTTGTTTTAAGTATTAATAATAAAATGGTATCTTTTGATAATCTAAAAATGAGAGTTGTCTTGTGAATTTAAAACATAAAAAAAGCGAAGATAAACTTCGCTTTTTCATTATGAGATATTCTTTTAAAGAAAGAATAATTAGAAACGGTAGCCCACACCAAACATAAATACAAATGGGTCTAAACGTGTTTTAACATCAAAGTCTTTATTAGCAACTTCACTGTTGAATCTTGCTTTTGTTTCGATATTCATCCACCAAACAGAAGCATTCAGCATCCAATTTTTATCGAGGTTATAATCTAAACCCGCTTGTGCTGCAAAGCCCCATGAATCCTTAAGATCAAGCCCATTCAAGCCTAAGCCATCTACTGCTGGATTGTTATTGAATTTCTCATCAAAGAAAGTGGTAAAGTTAAGGCCAGCACCTAAATAAGGACGTAATTTATCTTCACCATTACCAAAGTAATATTGCGCCATTAATGTTGGTGGTAAATGTTTAACTTTTGCAATTTCGCCCACACCACTTAATGAAATTTTATGCTCAAATGGTGTTGCGGCTAATAATTCAACACCGATATTATCAGTGATCATATACCCAAAGGTTAAACCTAATTGAGTATTATTATTTACTCCAAAATGGTCGCCACCTAATATTGCATCAGAACCCGCATTAGGACGAACAGTTGCAGTACCTGCACGGAATAAAAAATCCCCCGCTTGGTGAGCAAAAGAAATAGAAGGCGCAAGAGTTGCAGCCGCTAAAATAAGCGCAGAAAGTTTTTTCATTATTTAACCCATTCCTGTAATAAGTAAAATCTCCGCTAAAAATATAACCATTTATTGATAATTATGATCTAATACCGATCACAACTTTGGAATTATTTTTGCAGAAAGTGTTATTTCTCTTTTTATTATTTATCAATACAATTATTTATAATTGATCCACATCAAATTACACATTAATACAATTTTTTCTTATAATTAAATTTATTTTTAGTAATATTTTTTGAATAAAAAACATCCTAAAAAGGCATATTTAAAAATAAAGTTATCTTTATGTTAAAATAATGTTTTGTTTAATTTAAATAATGAATGTACTGTGGCTGTTAATATCAAAAAATAAGCTTAGTAAGCGGTTTGATAGAAAATATCCCTTTTTGCTGTTGTAAAAGGTACAATGGCGCACATTGACTTAGTCTATTTTTATAGGAGCAGTTTCATGCCTACCACGGCACGCACAATCTACCGCGACAGCCTTAATTTTTATAAGAATGAACAACGTAGCATTGTTACTCTTTCCGCTATTCTTGCTGTTATTTTAGCGATCATTCATGTCTTAGTTGGTCCAACTCCCCAAGAGTACCAATTGATGATTGAATTTGTTGCCAATTTTAAAAACACACAACTTTCTTCTACTTCTCCTGCTGAATTAGAAGCTATGTCAAACAGTGTCGTGGGTGTTGCCAAAAAAGTCTTAGTGCTCTATTTATTTGAAACACTCCAGCAAAGTATTCTCGTGCTTACCCTACTGATGTTTGCTATGGCTATCTCCTCAGGTCATAGCGTCACTCTAGGTCAAACAGCTAATGCTAGCCTACCTCGCCTACCGAAAATGTTTTTATTGATTGTCTTATGCTCTATTTTGATTAGTGCGGGCTTTATGGTGATGATCATTCCAGGTATCATTTTGCTGATTGGCTTTGCATTAGCGCCAGTTGTGCTAGTACGCCAACAGAATATGGGAAGTGCTATTCGTTTAGGATGGAGAATAGGCTTTGGTGAATCAGGTTCACTTATCCCCGCATTAGGGATTTGGATCTTATTGCAGTTCGGTATTGGTTTTGTGGGTAATCTCACAATTCAATTGCCCGATATTATCCATAACTTCTTATTCTACTTTCTGAAAAACATGGCTTCAGCTTGGTTGATTATTTACTTGTTTCGCTTATTTATGCTGGTGGAAAATAAATACACAACGCAACAGCGTTAATCGCTCTATACCTTAGTTTTATCTATAAAAAATCCCGTGATAATTAACCGATTTTGAGGTTACGTCATATCACGGGATTTTTCTTTGTACAAAATACGCCTCAATAATGCTTAATCAGCACATTTTGGTGTCGGTATATTGCTGACTATTGTTGCCGTTGATGTATCCTCATCGTGGCTCTCAGCATCTTGTTTTAACGCCTCTATTCTTGCTTCTTTTTGTTTTTCTTTTATTTGTTGTCGGCTTTGATACAGTCGGATCACAAAATAGAGATCGGGAGCAATAATCAAATCATCTTCATTAAGTGAAATTTTATTACGTTCAATCCAACGATTTAATTCTGTTCTACGGCCAGCTAAAACCAATTTCACGCCTTTTATTCGTAACTCTCGTATTAGCTCATCAATAGCAGCAAACACGCTAACATCGTCATAGGTAAAGCTTACAGCTGCATCTACCGCTAACCATGCTGGCCGTCGAGGTGCGCTATCAACAAGTTGAAGTACCCGTTTTTTAAAATAGCCCACATTAAAATAAGTCAGTGGTGAATTAAACCGATACATCATTAAACCATCAATAGGTTCAATGCCATTATCTTTATTCATTGAGTGAACCATACCTTGTTCATCAACACCCAATAATTGATCGCTCGGACGAAAAACAATACGCAAAAATTGTAACAAACCTAATAAAACGGCAAAACCGATACCGTTAATTAGCCCTGCCAATAACACGGCTAATAAGGTGAATGATGCCAATGTAAATGCTTGTTTATTACGTTTACGATAAGACCAAATATGACGAATACTCAATAATGACCATGAAGAGACAATCAACACAATCCCCAATGATGATAATGGAATATAGGCGAGAAAATCGGTCATAAATAATAGTACTAGCAAAATAACCAGTGCTGCGATAATAGAAACTAATTGCGTTTTCCCACCAACAGAATCATTGACTGCAGTACGGCTACTTGCCGCACTTACCGCAAATCCTTGAGAAAGCGCGGCCGCAATATTGGCAATACCTAACGCTTTTAACTCTTGGTCTGCATCGACATCATAACCATTCTTACTGGCAAAGCTGCGGGCAGTCATCATAAAACTAACAAAGCTAATAACCGCCAAGTTTATAGATGGAACTAACAATTCTCTCAAGACACCTGGATGAAATCCCGTCATGGATACAACAGGTAAAAACAGATCAACATTACCTGCATCTTTATCTACGATAGCAATGCCAAAGCTTGCTAAATCAAATTGCCAACTTAAATACGTCATCACGACCATAGCAATTAAAGGTGCTGGCCAACGGCTTCGAAAATACCGAATACCCAATAATAACGCTAATGTTATCGCAGACATTAACACGGTGGGTAAATGCGCATCCATTAATCGAAATGGAACTTCAATTAATTTTTCAATTAAATGATCAGGTGATGTATCAAAACCAAATACTTTACTGATTTGCCCAACCATAATAGTGATCGCGACACCATTTAAAAGCCCCTGCAAAATAGGTCGAGATAGAAAATCAGTAAAAGCCCCTAGCCGAAAATGGCTGGCTAAAATACACCAAAATCCCGTCATTGCCGTCATAATAATTGCAAGTTGCCATCTAGCATTCTCATCACCAGCAGATAATGGAATAACTACAGCAGCAATAACAGCACAGGTTGCTGCATCAGGCCCTGTAATTAGCTGACGCGATGTGCCAAACAACGCATAAATAATCATCGGAAAAATACAGGCATATAACCCAACAATCGGGTTAATCCCTAATAATTCGGTATAAGCAATTGCGACCGGCAATGCAACGGCAGCAACAGAAAGCCCAGCTTTTAAGTCATAGCCAAAATAATCACGCTTATAATTAAACAATAAGCCTAATCCTGGCATCCATTTTATTATTCTTTTTCCGTTCATTGATTTCCTCTTATCAGAAATACTTTTTTATATTTATGCATTCATCAAAAAGTGGCGATAATGTTGATGAGTTACTGAATCATATACTAGAGTGATATTTAAATCCTCTTTCATAACTTAAGCTTTAACTTCAGCTATCCCTAAATGCAATTACGTTGATTTTTCATTGAGTTATTTTAGAGAAAAACAGTGCTTTTTATATAAATCAGCACTTCATAATTAAAGATATGCAATTGTTTACCCATTTTCTGTCGCTTTGCATTAGAATAGCCTAGTTTATGAATTTAATTACCATAGGTTCCTATTTGTTATGAAAAATGGCTGGCTTAAGCAATTACTTGATTTCGCTCCACTATTAGTGTTTTTTATCTTCTATAAATGGCAAGATATTTTCTACGCTTCAGGTGCGTTAATTGTCGCCACGTGGATTTCAGTCGGCTTGACGTGGCTTATGTTCCATAAAGTTGAAAAAGCACCACTCATTACGGCTATTGTTGTCACTATTTTTGGCTCATTAACTATCTTCTTCCATTCTGCAGATTTTATTAAATGGAAAGTCACTGCCATATATGCCATTTTTGCTGTTGTATTAATTGGTATGCAGCTATTTACACCTAAAACATTAATGGAAAGAATGTTAGGTAAAGAGCTTGCCATGCCAGCGGTTAATTGGAAAAAAGTAAATATAGCTTGGGTGATTTTCTTTTTTGCTTGTGCCTTAGGTAATATCTACGTGGCATTCTCTTTACCTGAAGAGACTTGGGTTAATTTTAAAGTCTTCGGTTTAACCATTTTGACCTTTATCTTTACTATCGCCAGTGTAGTTTATATCTGGAATAATCGTTTACCAGAAGAACAAACTGAAGAAGAAGCCACACAAAATACTGAACACACATTATCAGATGATATGACAAAACAAGCATCTAAACCGTCATCACACGATGCTCATTCAAAATCTGAGTAATCACATTTATTTTATTGGGAGATGTACACTCATCATATTTAACTTGAAGTAGATGAGTAGATGTCTCCTTGGTTTAAACATTTACAGATAATAATTCTCCATGACTGAACAACAATCTTTGCCTAATGGTGAGCTCGTTTTACGTACCCTTGCCATGCCTGCTGATACAAACGCCAATGGTGATATTTTCGGTGGCTGGTTAATGTCTCAAATGGACATCGGTGGTGCAATTTTAGCAAAAGAAATTGCGTTAGGTCGTGTCGTTACTGTTAGTGTAACAGGCATTACCTTTCTTAAACCTGTTGCGGTTGGCGATGTCGTTTGCTGTTATGCACGTTGCTTAAAAACAGGTAATTCTTCAATTACTGTGAATATTGAAGTCTGGGTTAAGAAGGTTGCAACTGAACCTGTTGGACAACGTTATCGTGCAACTGAAGCGGTGTTTACTTATGTTGCTGTTGATGAAAACAATGCAGCTCGTCGCTTACCTGAAGGTAAAGCACACTTCACATTAACAAGTACAATGGAATAACAAGCTCGTCGATTAAAACAAATGATATGAAGACACTGACATTTTAAACACTAAAAAAGGCACTGATTAAAGTGCCTTTTTATTTATCTGAGATCTAATATCTACATTGTATTTTAGCTTGCTGAAACACCTGTTAATTTAAACTCGATAACGATAACTTTCCCTTTATAAGGAATTTTTTCATATCGCCATTGGCGCATGGCTCTTTTAATATCACGTTCAAACACATTTTTAGGATCAGCAGAAACAATTTCTACATTATCGACTCGCCCATCAGCATCAACGTCAAAACGTACTTTCACTGAACCTTCAATACCGACTGCTCGTGCACGTGAAGGATATTCGGGTAAACCTTGGCGTACAACGTTAGGTACTCTACCTTCGCCACTGCTTGCTACTGCGACAGGTTTCTCATCACCTTTATCACTTGGCTTAGCCGTTGGATTAAGATTTTTAAGATCATTGCCTTTATTAACCACTAAAGGTTGTGGTCGTTCAACAGGCGGCTTAGGTTTGTCAACCGGTTTTGGCTTAGGTTTAGGTTTTGGTTCTGGTTTTTTCTCTATCGGTTTTTCAATAACAGGTTTTACATCAGGAATAGGCTCTGGTTCGGGTTCAGGCTCAGGCTCGACAACTGGCTCCGGTTCTGGCGGTGTGACTTCTTCAACCACAGGTTCTGGTTCGCCAGCAGGTTCATCCGCAGCAAATGCCAACATTTGTATAGAGATAGGCTCCGGTGTAACGACCTCGTCCTCTACAACATAGAACATTGCTGCTGCAACCAAAGAGGCATGCAGGCAGAGTGATATGAATACCCAAAGCTTCCAACGCATAACTTGTCTTATTTCACCTAAAGAAAAAACAATGCCCCTAGTTTAAATGCAAATAGCAATCATATTCAATAACGTTTATCAAAATGATTGATATAAACAGTTAAAAAGTGAAATTATGAGTTCCATTCAATCTGCTGTACAAATAAAAGTGCTCTGTGTTTTTTTGAAGTATCCAGTTTACGCATCTTATAAATTCGGAAATTACGACGAGATTGCCCTTCTAACCATCGACGACGTTTACGTATAGCTTGTCTCATCATTCGCCAACGAGCTACTTCAGTCCTACTGTGTCTCATGCTATCAGCACCTATTTTTTCGAATAAGTGGTGTATTATAAGACGTTCATTTTGTGATCCAAGAGGTGATTTATGATTTGCTTAAATTTCATTCATTCTTTGAGCATTTCTCACAAAGGAAAAATAAATAAAACATCGTATCTTATTGCTTATTTAATGCTTATATCTTAACAAAGAGATTTGACAGAGATAATAATCCTGATTTAATAACAACATTCGGCAAATAACAAAAATAATGAACTATTTTTAGTAAATTGCCTTTAAGCTTATCCATGCGATTCATTTTCAACGGAAAATAGCTCTACTATGACAACATTTTATACTGTATTAAGTTGGCTAACCTTTTTCTTCTATTGGCTATTAATTGCAGGGGTCACATTTCGTGTCCTAATGCATCGACGTCCTGTCACCTCCACAATGACTTGGCTATTGATAATCTATATTCTGCCATTAGTCGGTGTTATTGCTTATTTTGCCTTTGGTGAATTACATCTTGGTAAACGGCGTGTTGAACATGCTAAGCAGATGTGGCCTTCTGTTGTTGCTTGGCTCGAAGACTTAAAAAAATGTAAGCATATTTTTGCAACGGGTACTAGTGATGTTGCAACACCTCTTTTTCAATTAACCGCTAAACGCCAAGGTATAAAAGGCGTTAAAGGGAATAAAATTGAGTTGTTAACTACCTGCGAAGATTCGTTGAACTCAATCACGCGAGACATTAATAATGCCCGCGATAATATTGAAATGGTTTTTTATATTTGGCAACCTGGTGGTTTAGTCGAAGAAGTGACAGATGCTTTAATCAAAGCCGCTAAACGGGGTGTAAAATGCCGTATCATGGTTGACTCTGCTGGAAGCTGGAATTTCTTTCGAACCAAAGGCCCTGATGTAATGAGAGCCGCGGGTATTGAGTTTGTCGAATCACTCCATGTTAATTTATTCCGTTTTTTCTTACGCCGAATGGACTTACGCCAGCATCGAAAAATTGTATTGATTGATAACTATATTTCCTACACCGGAAGTATGAATATGGTTGATCCTCGTTATTTCAAGCAAGATTCAGGTGTAGGACAATGGATTGATATCATGGTCAGAATGGAAGGCCCTGTTTCTACTACTTTAGGTATGATTTATGCCTTTGATTGGGAAATGGAAACAGGTGAGCGCCATTTACCTCCCCCTCCTGATGACAACATTATGCCTTGTGAACAAGAAAGCGGTCATACAACACAAGTGATTGCTTCAGGTCCAGGCTTTCCTGATGAACTCATCCAGCAGTCATTAATTACCGCCATTTATTCAGCAAGAAAAGAATTGGTTCTTACAACACCTTATTTTGTGCCTAGTGACGATCTTGCCCATGCAATCTCAACCGCAGCAATGCGGGGTGTTGAGGTAAGTATTATTGTGCCTCGTAGTAATGATTCTTTCCTTGTACGTTGGGCAAGTCGTGCATTTTTTACAGAAATGCTCGAAGCAGGTGTGAAAGTCTTTCAGTTTGAAGATGGCTTATTACATACCAAAAGCGTAATGGTTGATGGGCAACTCAGCATGGTCGGCTCTGTTAATCTTGATATGCGAAGCTTATGGTTAAACTTTGAAATTACTGTCGTCATTGATGATGAAGGTTTTGGTAGCGACTTAAGCATTGTACAATATGATTACATTGCTCGTTCTACAGAATTAACATTAGATGAATGGGAAAAGCGACCGTTCTTCAATCGCGTTTTAGAACGTATCTGCTATTTCTTTAGCCCTCTGTTATAACAGAAATATTGTTATCAAGAAGGTAAATAGGATCTGCGATAGAATACTTTGCTAAATTCGCAAAAATGCGATACAAACAACGCGATAATCATTGGAATAATAAACAGGCATTACCATGAATGAACCAACCTTGATCAGTGAAGATGACGCTCTAGAACAAGCGTATGATCTCTTTTTAGCTCAAGCAGCTGATAATTTAGATGTTGCAGACCAATTACTCTTTAATCTGCAATTTGAAGAAAGAGGTGCAGCCGAAGTGGTTCCATTAGGTAATGATTGGCAATTCATTGTTGGTCTGCCAGTTACACCTGCTCGCTTTAGTGAAGTGATTATTGGCCTTGCACCTGATGATAATTCAGATATTGATGATATTTTTGGGCGTGTACTGATTAGCCGTGATCCTTTAAATCCCATGTTCCATATTATCTGGAAGTCATAATATCTTTTCACTATCTTCGCCAGCTCATATTTAGGCTGGCGATTTCTATTTCAAATAGCCAATAAAATGAACTCAAGCCATCTTCTTACCGATACGATTTTTACACTCGCTCTCTTTGGCGCATCTTATTGGTATATCTGCATTGTTCTTATTATTGTGATGTTTTATGGTGTAATAAAAACCCAAAAAATGTTATTACGCATCTTTTTTATTCTTTTCGCTTTAGTTTTTGCTTATATACCGTTAATGCAATATCTCTGGTAAACATACAACAGAAAAAATTAAAAGCGCTATTAAGATCAGCGCTTTTTCCATACTAAATTGTCTTGCCATGCTTATTACCCTAAATACAGATAATTACTGACGTAAACTCACTGCAATACGATTAAAGGCATTCATTAATCCGATTGCCAATGTTAAATCGCTCATTTCTGTATCTGAAAAATATGCTTTCACTTGTTGATAGATATCATCATTGGTATTTTTTGCGGAAATTTGACTTACAGCATCAGCCCATAATAATGCAGCTCGTTCTTTCTCTGTAAATCGCTCACTGACCTGCCAACCATTTAATGCATCTAATTTATTTTGGGCAACACCATGATGACGTAACGAAGTACTGTGCATTTCTAGGCAAAAAGCACAACCATTGATTTGAGAGACTCTTAAATAAACAAGTTCAATCAACATAATATCAAGTGAGCTACTTTCTAATGCTGTTTTACATTGAATTAAGCCCGCATAAGCTGCGGGACTAAGTTTTGGGTAAGATAAACGCAATTTTGACATAATATTCTCACAATAAAGGCAAACAAATTACATGCTGGATATAAAAACAGTACCAATGTAAGCGATTTATAGTAATGAGTTTATCAATTTTGTGGTATTACACCTTAAAACAATGAATTAAGTATTTATATCTAATGTATTATTTTCTATTAAACGAATTATAATGCTATTTATTCAAAACATCTTGATGAGTGAGTAATAGTTAAAAACATTATACCTTCACGACTTAATGTGCTGTCTTTTTTGATGGGGGATGATTGGATCATTCTATCTATTTCAGAGGAAGAAAATTTATTGTCCACTTCATTATAAAAACACAAACATTGATCTTTAGTGACAATGCTATAGACATTTAATGTATCCAGACAATATTCAATAACTGCATTTTCTTGTGATTCTGAACAAGCAGGTAGCACAAATAAAGATAAAATAACAACAACTATTTTCTTCATGACGATTCCATAACTATATGAAATTTATTTAATTATGAAAAAATTATTCCATGAAAGTGAAGGAATTATCACGACATAAATCAAATTAAAGTGAATAATTGATCTTTATGAAAGGGAAAGAGAGAGTGTTTTTTATTTCCCTCTCTCATTTTAGTAATACATTTTTTTATTTCGTTCTTTGTTTAGTATTTATACTTATTTTTGTTTAATTTTAAATGTAGTAGTGGAAAAGGATTTCCTTGACCATCTAATTCAGAACGCCCTATTTGCTCAAACCCGATATGCAGATAAAAGCCAACTGCTTGAGGATTTTGTTCATTAACATCTAACTCATCAATATTGAGTATATTTATTGCAAAATTTATGAGCAATTTACCACAACCATGACCTCTAGAATCAGCATGAACAAATAGCATTTCGAGCCTATTTCCCGCTGTACCTAAGATCCCATGAATAGTTTTATTTTCATCTATCGCAATATAAGTATTAAGCATAGGGAAATACTGTTCTAAAATATCTTTTTTAAGCGATGAAATAATATCTTCAGACAAAAATGTATGTGTTGCCCTAACTGAAGACTCCCAAACTAAGATCATCTCATTATAATGTGATGATTCTGCTTTTATAACTGTTAACATGTTGATCCTCCAAATCCCACATCTCAAAGATATTTTACTTACAGATAATTTATTCTGTTAAAAAGCGGATAATTGATTATTATAAATTAAAAACTTAACATTAAATACTTATTTTATAATATTTTTGAACATCATTACAACAATATTGATTGAAATATTAATATAGAAATTAATTAAATAAAAAGACCATATATCATGGTCTTTAGAATAAGGATTGTTTAATATAATATTAGAAGCGATAACCCACGCCGAGTACCCAAGTTCCCAAATTAGCATCATTCACTTTTGAATATTCATAAGATGCATCAATTGCGATATTAGAGATTGGATTTATTTGAAGACCTACACCATAACTTAAAGACGCTTTTTTTTCATGATGATTTTCAATATCATCTTTATATTTAGCACTAATAATACTCGTACCAATTAAACCATAAATATTTATGTATTCATTAAATCGGTAACTAGGTCCAGCAGTAAGTAAATAATAATTAAAATTACTCTGAGCGTTCATTTCATCCTGAACATCATAGCAATAATATTTTTTATGATTATAAATAATTGAGCCAATAATACCAAAGCTCTCATTTAATTTACGATCATACTTAATATTAATCCCTTTAGGTGCCCCATCTACCTTATCACCATCGATTTTTATCTGAGTTTGCGCATAACCAAGGGATAAGGTGTTTTTTAAATTAGCAGATGCATTAAATGTTATTATTGATAAAGCAATAGCTACAATTGGAGTTACTAATTTGTTTTTCATTAAATTCCTCTATGTTTTTAAATCGTTAAAGTAATTAAGTGAATATAATTTAAACCAATAAGAAGTTAGTGTTATAACGCATAAACTCTCAATTAAAATAATAAAGCAAAAAAAAATTTATAAGAATATTTTATTTCTTACATTCTAAAATATAAAATAATTACCTTGGAAAAACGATTGTTTAACAATTTAAAATCAATAAAGTTAAAATACAAAGCATGATAAACCGAGGGAAATAATTAATTTTAATATTATTAAATATAAATATAAATATAAAAAGCCACTTTAATGTGGCTTTCTAAGAAATAGAATATATTAAGACAATATTAGAAGCGGTAACCCACACCAAGCACCCAAGTCCCAAATTTAGCATCATCTAGCTTTGAATATTCATAAGATGCATCAATTGCGATATTAGGAATTGGATTTACTTGAAAACCTACACCATAAGCTAATGACGTTTTATTATAGTCACCGCGATAATCATAAAACTTATCTTCTTGATTAACATGACCAAGACCGATTAACCCATAAGCACTAAAGTAATCATTGAAACGATAGCTAGGACCCGCTGTTAATGAAACATAATCAATTTCCGTGGTTCCTATTTTGCCCCAATAACTATAGAAATCATATGTTAACTTTGTATATGTGAGTGAGCCAATAACGCCCCAATTATTATCAAATTCATGATTGTATTTAAAGTTAACTCCTTTAGGATTATCCTCAAATTTATTACCTTCGAATTTAATTGAACTTTTAGCATACCCTACTGAAAGAGTATTATTCAATGCAGCATGTGCATTAAAAGAAAGTGTAGAAATTGCCAACATTGAAGTAGAAATAAGTAAAAAACGGTTCATCTTTATTCTCTATATAAAATGAAAAAACAGAAAAATAGAGCTAAATTTAGCTCTTTTATCAAACTGGAATAAATCCAATAAATTTATTTTTAAATAATACTTTATTAATAAATTATTTACAAAGGCATCATTATCATTAAGGGTAAAATTAAAAGTCTATCTTTATTAAGAGTAAACATACATTATTTTACACCATCATTAATTAAATAATGAGTCTATATTTTTAGGTGTGAATTTATTTTAAATATTATTTTATTCACTATAATTAAAAGCAAATTATTCAACACTAGAAAGAAAAAACTATTATATAGGTTAAGGAGAAACAAATTATTACACATGGTAGTTTTAAAGGTAATAAATTAATTTAAGTTTAAAAATTAATCTATTGTTGTTAACTTTATTTAGCATCATAATAGGTGGGAATTTCTTACTAGATTAGAGCGCTACTATTTATGCTAAAACTCAATAAAATCCATCATGTTGCGATTATTTGTGTCGATTATGAAGTGAGTAAACATTTCTATTGCAATATTTTGGGATTAACGTTACTTAAAGAAAATTATCGTGAAGCAATACAATCATGGAAAGCAGAGCTTGCATTTGGGGATAATTACCAAATTGAGCTATTTAGTTTTCCAGCACCACCTCCACGCTTAAATTATCCAGAAGCCTGTGGCTTACGCCATCTTGCTTTTAGTGTCGATAATGTTGAAGAAAGTATTCAATATCTACAACAACATGGTATTACATGTGAGCCAATACGAATTGATCCTGGTAGTCATAAGCAATTTACTTTTTTTCAAGATCCCGACGGATTGCCTCTAGAATTATATTGCGCATAAACCATACTAAAAAAGCCACTTATTTAAGTGGCTCTTTCTGACAATTTTAATCGACTAATTTAATATCGAGATATCGCAATAAATCAAGAGCTTCAAATTTTGAAAACTTTGCTTTTGCAATTTTATTTTGACGAATATCAATATCAAATGAATGTGAATCTGTAAAATCTACAGCCTCAATATTTGTCTGCATAAACAAGCTATTTGTAAAATCAGATCCTATCATTATCGACTTATTAAGTTCTGCATTTCTAAAATCGACATCATGCAATCGGCAATCATCAAAAACAGATTCATAGAGTTTTAAACCAAAAAAATTACATCCACTTAAAATACTACTTTTAAAGCTTAATTGTGAATAGAGATCAAACCGAGGCCAATGTGCTTTAGTCCAATCAATACCAACGAGTTTACACCCTATAAATTCTGTATTAGAAAAACGAGTATTCGGTATATATGCTAAACTTAAATTACAACGATCAAATAAACAATTAACAAATTTACAGTGTGATAAATTTACAGATGAAAAATCACATTGATGGAATTCGCATTGTTCAAAGGTAATATTTTTAAATTCCCCTTCTGCCACATCAAGTTTATTAAATGTTTTGTCTAAATAATCCTGGTTGTTTTCTATACTTTCCATAATTTACTCCGATATATTTTATGCTAACAAATAACTCTCCTAAAAAAGTAGGCTAGTGCTCTTCCCTTTACTTTTCATCAAAAGCATTCCCCATAAGTAAAAATTTAGGCTCGGCTTTTTTATAGGCATCAATCATAGGAACGAGCCGCTGAAAATGTTCACTGGCACAATGAATATCAAGAGCAGCATGATCAGGCCATTGCTCAATAAAAACAAAATGACCTGGGTCCTTTTCATCAATATATAAATCATAACTAATACAAAGAGGTTCTTTCTTTGTCGCTTCCACTAATTCACGGTAGAGTGGTAAAACAATTTCAATCGCTTCTGTTTTAATAAATTCTTCAGCAATCACTTTTAGCATGATGTTTCCTTGATCGACTTAATAAGCATTAACTGTATAAACATACAGATAAATATAGTCGAGTTACCTAAAGAGATCTATCATCTTTACATAAGAAAAAAGCAATATTAAAAAGATGAAAATAACATCGTTAAAGCAGATATATTCTTTTTAAGTGTTCACTTTCCAGCTAATAAGTGAACAGTCTTACTTTTTGGGCAAACTCATCAATTTTCTCTGTTGTATTTTTGCCTTTAAAACATATTTTATATCTCTATCAATACGTTATCTTCTTTTTAAGAGCACACCTATTTTGAAAGGAAAGATAGAAGTAGTGCTAAGATCTCTTTGAAATAACAAAGAAATTTTTTTGTTGAATAAATAGCAGTGATCATCAAACATTTATTATTAATTTAAATGAAAATATACGTTTTAATAGGAGCGATCCTCTTTATATAATAATGGTTCATGAAGTTATACGAAGAAGTCAGATTTGGGGGTTAACGTGTGGTTTGAACAATTTGGCGTACTCAATATTTGGACATACCTTGCTGGTATGTTCTTTATTATTCTTGTTCCTGGACCTAACACACTTTATGTACTAAAAACAAGTGCATCTGGCGGTGTCAGTGCAGGTTACCGTGCAGCATTTGGTGTCTTTTTAGGTGATGCAATTTTGATTTTCCTCGCCTTTATTGGTGTCGCCTCTGTAATAAAAGCCTCCCCAGTTCTCTTTACTATTGTCCGTTTTTTAGGTGCTTTTTACCTTCTTTATCTGGGAATAAAAATTATTCATTCAACTTTTTTTTCCAAAAAAACACATGCTGAACAAACAGCGAATATACAAAAACATATTTTTAGAAAAGCACTCACATTAAGTTTAACCAATCCTAAAGCAATCTTATTTTATATTTCATTTTTTGTGCAGTTTATCGACTTTAATTATGCACATACAGGGTTATCCTATTTAATCCTAGCCTCTATGCTTGAGGCTTTTAGTTTTATCTATCTCTCTTTTTTAATATTTGGCGGTGTAGCGCTTGCTCGATTCTTCGGCTCTCGCAAAAATATTGCTAAGTTAGGAAATGGTGTTATAGGCATTTTCTTTATGGGTTTTGCTACAAAATTAGCGACATTATCATCATAATTAAATGTAGTAAAAAATGAGAAAAAACGGCAATCATTGACGAATTGCCGTTTTTTATTTCCATGTTTAACTAGTTCTGATATCGCTTAACTGCAGTTATCTATATCGAAACTACCCTAGCATCTGGTATCATTGGCGACTTATCAATTTTCTTGCCATAAATAACTTTGTTTTTCAAATCGTCCAGTATTTGGGTCTTAAAAGCTTATTGATTGATAAAGTTTTTAAGGGTTCAAAACGTAACATGAAAACAAAGCCTTGGTTAGCAAGTTACAGAATAATCAGCAACGATATAGAACCGTAAAAAATGAGCATCCCAAAAGAGCAGTATAATTTCAACAAACTCCAAAAACGCTTACGCCGTGATGTTGGGCAAGCTATCGCTGACTTTAATATGATTGAGGAAGGCGACAAAATCATGGTCTGCCTTTCTGGTGGTAAAGATAGTTACACACTACTTTCCATCTTAATGAATCTGCAAAAAAGCGCACCAATTCATTTTTCACTTATTGCCGTCAATTTAGATCAAAAACAACCCGGATTTCCTGAGCATATTTTACCTGAGTATTTAAATGAACTTGGTGTGGAATATAAAATTGTTGAAGAAAATACCTATGGAATTGTCAAAGATATTATTCCTGAAGGTAAAACAACTTGCTCGTTATGTTCACGTTTACGTCGTGGTATTTTATATCGCACAGCGACAGAACTCGGCGCAACGAAAATTGCTTTAGGTCATCATCGTGATGATATTTTAGAAACGTTATTTTTAAATATGTTTTATGGTGGCAAACTTAAAGGCATGCCACCTAAATTAATGAGTGATGATGGCAAACATATTGTTATTCGCCCTCTCGCTTATGCACGTGAAAAAGACATTGAGCGTTTCGCACAAGCCAAACAATTCCCAATTATTCCATGTAACCTTTGTGGCTCTCAACCTAATCTTCAACGCCAAGTAATTAAAGAGATGTTGAGAGATTGGGATAAACGTTATCCAGGACGCATTGAAACGATGTTTAGAGCAACACAAAATATTGTTCCATCACATCTGTGTGATACTCAATTATTTGACTTTGCCAATATCAAACATGGTGATGAAGTTATTAATGGTGGTGACTTAGCATTTGATAAAGATGAGATCCCTGCTGTACCGGTGATGTTTCAAGAAGAAGATGACGAGCGCCCAGACTTTAGCCAGAATAAATTAGATATTGTTGAAGTTAAATAGGCCTCTATCACCTAAGCCTTATTGTCTTAGAGGCTTAGGATTTTTTTGATAAAATAATCGCCAACAATAATTTTAAGCAAAAAAAAACCGATGTTAATAAACATCGGTGTAATAATGGTCAATTATTCTGTATTAAGAACTCAATATGAGAAAAACTACAATTATGGAGCACAACGTTCATCGCTCAACGTTGTATTCACCTGCGAGAGTTATAATGCCAGATGTTCTATTTTAAAAAATTGATATATCTCAAACAGGGTAAGAGAATTCTTTTTTAAATCCATTTAGTTACGATTAATTTTCTGAATTTTTACAACCATCTACTACGCTTTAACCACCAAGTAACAATCACAATCAAAACAAAGAGAGATAAACAAAAAATGGTAAAACCATAAGGAAATTCATTTCCAGGTATTCCGCCTAAATTGACACCAAATAGTCCTGTTAGAAATGTTGTTGGTAAAAATAACATCGCCATTAATGACATAGTGTAAGTACGTCTATTCATCGCATCAGCCATCATTGATGTTATTTCATCAGCGATTACTGCTGTACGAGAAATACTACTGTCCAAATCCTCTAAACGTCGAGAAAGTCTTTCCGATATTTCAAGCATTGTGACTCTATCGCTATCACTCATCCACGGTAGCTTTTCGATAGAAAGCCTTGAAAATACATCTCGCTGTGGTGCCATATAACGACGTAAGACAATCAGCTGTTTTCTTAATAAGGCAAGCTCACCTCTCGCCGGTATTTGTTGATCGAGGATCATATCTTCTAATTCAATTAATTGATCATGCAGCGTTTCAACAAACTCCCCTATTTCATCGGTCACAGCATCTGCCATGGTAATAAGCCAATCACCACTGCTTTCAGGTCCATTGCCTAACTCTAATGTATGAATAACTGAATCAACCGAATTAACACGACGATGGCGACTTGAAATAATAGTTTGACTGTTAATATAAATCCTGAATGCAACTAGTTCATCAGGTCGGTCATTAGGATTATTATTAATTGTTTGTAAGTTGATAATGACACCTTCACCAATACGCTGTGCTTTAGGTCTTACGTTTTCAGCTAATAATACATCTTTAGCAATCGGTGGAAGTAATTCTGTATCTTGGATCCATTGTGCACTTTGTGGCTTGCGATAATCTAAATGTATCCAATATGGGGTTTCATTTGAAACAACTGTTTTTGGTGTTATTTCTATTGCTCCCCCATGTCCATCAAGTTGTGTGGCATAAATTGCATCTGAATCTTGCAAAATAGAGTCATTAATTGTTTTCACTTAGTTTCCTCCATACTCTTGCTTTAGTCGCAATAGATTAATTCATCATCTCTTTATCTAATTATTTTCAAAGCTTTATTTTATACTTTTTTCTAGTCCACTGTATATCAACACTATTTTTGTATAGTTAATCTAAAGCTTCTATTTATATTTCCCACTTTAGGATTATTACACTAAATCCAATTCGGATAATTACGTTAGTATATTAATACTGAAAATACCTATAGATAACTTCCTTTATTTATAGAAAAAATTTTATCTACTGTAATTTATAATAATTAGCTCCCTAGTGTATACTAAATATTATCTTATACATTTATTGCAACCTAAAAATAAGGTCATGAATATGAAAAAATTTCTCGCTATTCCTTTATTTTTACTTTTAGTCGGATGCAATGATGCAACATCGACTGAAAGTGCTAATACTGCCTCTACTTCTGATACAACAAAAACACTTCTGGTCGATTCACAACTTTATGACTGTGTCGGTGTTGCACCAATGAAATGCATGAAGGTGAAAGAACTACCTTCAGGCGAATGGTCCCTTTTCTATCAGAATATTGAAGGTTTTGAATATAAAGCAGGTACTGAATACACATTAAAAGTAAATGTTACAGATATTCCTAATCCCCCAGCTGATGCACCTAGTGTAAAATATACACTGGTAGAAATTGTCGATAAAAAGTAATTTTTTACTTAATTCAAGCTCACAATAGGCCGTATTCACTATTGTGAGTAATTCATCTATTAATATTATTTTTCTGATAGTTATTATTAACAAATTGATAAAATTTATTAATAAGCTATTTATGTAATCTCATTTTTTATTATTTATTATAGATAAGTCTGCTAATTTTTTTTAAGAGTAATTTCAATCAATTAACATTGAAATCGTGTTTGAATTTACTAAAAATAGAGTTCTTTACATCAACATAGAAACTCTATAATGAATAAATTAGTCTTTTTTTTAATTAGTTTCGCTTTATCTTATTCTTCTACATTGCATGCTAATAATGAGGCAAATACCGTCTATGGCGGTTATATGCATGGAAAAATAAAAGGTGATACAGCAAAGGGGATGATTGTCAGCTATCGTTATGAGACAGGAAATACGTGGGGAATATTAGTTTCTCTACTGCATTTAAATTCAAATCATAAAGAACCCTTTAAAGATCCTCGTTTTATCACACCATCAATAAAACAATATAAAACTAAAACTACAGCTCTATTAATCGGTCCTACTTATAGAATAACACCGACCTTTTCTGTTTATGCCCAAATGGGGCCCAATAAATTAAAACATAAAGAAGATAAATTTCATCCTGAAATAGAGGTAACAGACACACATATTGTTGAGACAACAAGTGTTATTGGTCAAATAGGTATCGATTATCACCCAACAAAAGAGATTGCAATTAACTTTGGCTATCTTTATTCCGATGTCACAGCAAACAAACGTCACATTGAATTAAATAGCATACAATTATCTTTAGGTTATCGTTTTTAAATCACCCTGAAAAACTATAGTTTTATTTAACAATAAATAGAATGCTAATAGGTGGATTTATCTATAAAAGGCTTAAATATAGTAATAAACACATCAATTTTTATTGTATTTAAGGAATTATACCTATAAATAATATGAAATATAATATTTAACATCGGACACATTGCACAATTAGTCAAAACAAAGTGGCAAAAATGTATTAACATCTCTTCTGCAATGTTTATTCCTTTTGAGTCTCCTTCTGTTTTTATAACAGAGGGACTTTTTTTTTATACATATATTATTAATTGCCGTAACAGTTAGATACAATAAAAAGCGTGCAAACAGGGCATTAAAAATATAATTTATATCCAGACAATAAATTAATCTGCTTTATTTTGCTACGCCCCTTTTAAAAGGGGTTCTTTTTTTATTTATATACCCTCTTATTTTATACACCTCCATTTATTCAAAATTAATACTGAAAACAAGAATTTTTTAGTTTTCTTTTTTGTTTTTAAATAAAAAAACACCTCAAAGTAAGGTATTAACTTTGAGGCATTATCTATTTTCTCTTACTATTTTATACAGCCTCATTTCACCAATGGCTAATTTCAAGTAATCTATTTCATTACTATTTTAATGCTTTAATATATACAGCGTATGGCTATAGGCAACATCTTCAGGATTCTCAATGGGATAACCCTTCAACCAAGGTTTTATCAATCGTCCATTAGTATATTGATAAATAGGTGCTATTGGCGCATCCTCAGCGATAATTTGCTCTGCTCGGTTATATAAACTATTTCTTTCATTTGCATCAATCGCCATGCCTGACAATGTCAAAACTTCATCATATTGCTTATTTTGATATTTAGGTATATTGCCTGCATGTTTAGAGCCTAATAAACTTAAGAAAGTAGAAGGTTCATTATAATCACCAACCCATGATGCTCTTATCACATCAAAATCCCCTGAGTTTCGGCTGTCTATATACGTCTTCCATTCTTGATTGCGTAGTTCGACTTTAACCCCTAGCTTTTTCTTCCACATAGAAGCGACTGCAATGGCAATTTTCTGATGATTTTCCGAATTATTATATAACAATGATAATTTTAATGGATTATGAGATCCATATCCTGCTGCTGCCAACAGTATCTTGGCTTGGCTATCTAACTCATCTTGATTATATTCATCGTAAATAGTTGATTCTGGTGTAAAATTAGCCGTAACATCTGGTGTGAAACGGTTTGCTGGCTTTTCACCAGTGCCTAACACTTTATCGGTAATGATTTTTCTGTCTATTGCCATTGCCAACGCTTTACGTACACGAATATCTTTTGTTGGCCCTGATTGAGTATTAAAAGCATAATAATATGTTCCTAATTGATCTGGTATATAAACCTCATTAGGAATATCTTTCATTAGTTTATGGTATAAATTTTTAGGAAATGACTCTGTTATATCGATATCACCCGCTAAATAGCGTTTAGTTGCATGTGATTCATGGTTTATCGGTACAAAAGTGACTTTTGTTAATACTGTATTTTTATGATCCCAATAATAAGGATTAGGCGTTAATACAATTTTTTCATTAACCACTCTGTCTGTTAAAACAAAAGCACCATTTCCAACTAAATTACCAACCTTGATCCAACCAACACCATATTTTTCAATGCTATGGCGAGGAACTGGGTATAAAGAAAAATTCGTTGTCAGACTTGGAAAATAAGAAACGGGCCGCTCTAACGTCACTTTTAACGTTTTTTCATCTATTGCTTCTACACCCAATGAGCTTGGTTTTAATTTTCCATCAATAATTTTTTGAGCATTCTCAATAGAAGCGAGTGAAGCATACCATGCAAAAGGTGAAAGATTTTTAGGGTCAACTAATCGTTGCCAACTGTAAACAAAATCAGCCGCGGTGACTCTTTCTCCATTAGACCATTTTGCATTATCACGCAAAGTAAAGATCCATACACGATTATCTTCAGTACGCCAACTCTGAGCGACGCCAGGAATAGCTCGCCCATGTTCATCTTCTATCGTCAACCCTTCAAATAAATCACGTTGCACTTGAGCTTCTGTTAAACCAACGGCATTAATAGGATCAAGTGACGCTGGTTCATCTTTTAAATGTCTAACCACTTCTTGTTTTTTATCAAGTATCGTTCCAGCTGGTACTACCGCCGCATTTACCTGCGATAGGAATAATCCTTGAACGACAAGTGCACATGAAATGACGAATATTTTGCGCATGACTGTTTCGTCCTGTAATCTGTATGAGAATGAACTGCATAATTATAAGAGCCTGATAAAAAGGCACAATCACTGATTACAAATATTTTATAAATTTTTATGTTTTTCATGGTCACTATGCAAATAGTGGCAAGTTTTAATAATGGTTAAGCATTAACAAGATTTTTCGTTAATAATTTAGTATTAATAATAATTAGTCTGACAACTAATAAAGGAGAACAACAATGGCACATCAAGTTACTTTACAAGGAAATGCAGTGACTCTGGCGGGTAAATTCCCAACAGTAGGTCAAAAAGCTGCTGATTTCTCTCTCGTTGGTAAAGATCTTAATGATATCTCTTTAACAAACTTTGCAGGTAAACGTAAAGTTCTAAACATTTTCCCAAGCGTAGATACGGGTGTTTGTGCTGCGAGTGTTCGTCAATTTAATAAAGTTGCAAATGAACTAAATAACACGGTTGTTTTATGTATTTCAGCTGACTTACCTTTTGCCCAAGCGCGTTTTTGTGGTGCTGAAGGTTTAGATAATGTTGTAACATTATCTACAATGCGTGGTGCTGAATTTAAAGAAAACTATGGTGTTGCCATTACATCAGGCCCATTAGCAGGCTTAACTAGCCGTGCAGTGATTGTGTTAGATGAAAACAACACTGTTCTCTACACCCAGTTAGTTGATGAAATCACAACTGAACCAAATTATGATAATGCATTAAATGCACTGAAATAATATTCATTATAAAAAATAGACGAGCATTACGCTCGTCTATTTTTTATGCAGAAATTCCTACAACAAAATTAACCTTCAGATTTTTCATTCTTTTTATTTGTTAAATTATATTCTCTCAATTTATTGGCAATCGCCGTATGAGAAATGCCTAAACGTTTTGCAAGTTTCCGGGTACTTGGATAATCGCGATATAAACGTGTTAAAATTGAAGCTTCAAAGCGTTTTGTCATTTCATCTAAAGAGCCTTCCAATAAATCCTCATCAAATAGAGTTTCATCTGTATGTTCAGGTAAAGTAATATCCTGAATTCGCAGAGTGTTTCCTACTAATTGTGCCATTGCTTGATAAACAGTATTTCTTAATTGGCGAACATTACCAGGCCAACCATACTGTGTTAAATAAACTGATAATTCCGGTGATATTACAGGTTTAGTTGCTTGCTGCTCAATACAATATTGGTTAATAAAATGCATCGCTAACGGCATAATATCGGCTTTTCTTTCCCGCAGCGGAGGTAGAGTTAACGTTAATACATTCAGGCGATAATAGAGATCTTCTCTAAATAATCCTTTTTGCACCAACTCCCACAAATTTTTCTGCGTCGCACAAATAATACGAACATTGACATTAACCTCGTGCTCCTCACCTACACGACGAAATGTCCCGTCATTTAAAAAACGTAAAAGCTTAATTTGCATTTGAGGCGACATTTCGCCAATTTCATCAAGTAAAACAGTTCCTCTGTCTGCCTGCTCGAAGAAGCCTTTTTTTCCTTCGACAGCATTAGGGTAAGCTCCTGCAGCATAACCAAATAATTCACTTTCTACTACATCATCAGGCATTGAAGCACAATTGAGTCCCAAAAAAGGATTTCTAGCGCGGGAACTAAGGAAATGACAGGCTTTAGCAAATAAATCTTTTCCTGTACCGGTATCCCCCACCAATAGCAGTGGCGCATCCATTTTTGCCATTTTTTTTGCACGTTCAACAAGTTGTTTCATTTGAGAGCTAACAGCAATAATTTTCTCAAATTCATGATTATCACTAACAATTAATTTTGAACTCTCATGAATAGCATCTCGATATTTCAATAAAATAAGCGCGCCGACACAATGATTAGATTGGTTATCATCTGCAAGTTTTATTGGTACTATTTCCATATCAAAACTTTGTTTTTTTAAATTGATTGGAATAATTTCAGCTGAAGGATCTTTTTGTTCTAACCAACGATGAATATTAAAATTAGGGATCAGTTGATTGAATGATTTCTCGCTATTATCGTTAGCATCAAGTTCAAATAGTTGACGAGTTGCCGGATTTTGTAATTTTATTTGGCCTTTAATATTAATAGAAAAAACCGGAACTGGCACAGATTCTAGCAGTGTCCACATGGCTCGATGCTCTTGTTCTGATGGCATAAATGCAACCGTACGAACATCAATAACACCATTTATTCGCCGTATTTCCGCCATTAGCGGTTGAAATATATCAAAGTCAATCTGTGAAAAATTCAGGTAGATAAGACCTATTGGAAATATTTCAATTCCACGCAAATCAATATTTTTTAATACTAGTAGATCTAACAATTCACGGGTTAACCCGATGCGATCTTCACAAGTGATCTCTAAACGCATTATAAACCTTCTTAATACTGAGTGACCCTGAACTTATTCTAGATATTATACATAAATATCAACCAAATAAAGAGCCTTGTCAGCAAAAGTTGACACTACTAGCATTTATTTTTACACAGATAAGCTTGTATTTTGATTTTAAACCTGAATTATTTATGCTTTAAAAAAATCAAATAATGAAAATGAAGAGTTTTTTATTATTTTTTTTAGCTCAAAATCAATAAGATATTCGATATCTTTTATTAAGGGGCCTAATTCTCGGCGTATTACTTTCTTAATAGTTTTACAGCCATTATCAAAACAAAAAAGAAGATACTCTAATGCATTGATTGCCTGTTCTTTTTTATCTGCCTCTCTTAGATATTCAAAAAATTCTGATGTTTCTTTTATTTGAAATGGTTTAGGTTGTTTTTGGTACTGCTTTTTTTTAATTTCATAGATTGTTTCACTAAGAATGGGGATCAAAATACTCAATTGTTTATCAATATTTGACACATTAAGAGTAGAACTAAGATAAAGCTGGCGTCTCTCCTTCGAGAGTTTTTTTATTACTGACATCTGTATTTCTTTCATTTTTCGACCTAATTAAAAGTATTATTTGTTAACTCTTTACCTATTTCTTATAAATAAAACTATCTTTCTTTTTTAATAGAAAATTGCCTACAAAGTAAGTTTTAAAAATATATTAAAATAATATTTCTGTGGTAAATATTTTACCGTGATATTTAACGCTACTTACCCTATTAAACTCAATACTATTTTCTATCAAAAAGGGAATATTTTTATAGAAATTACGAATATTTCACTAAGAACACAAACATTATTCAATGAATACAATAGATTATAAATACCTTTCTTTTTGGATAGTTTTACTCTTTTTAAAGATAATTTATTGAACTAATTTCATTAATAAATAATTACAATATAATAAATAAAAACAGACGGAGTTTTATAGCATGAAATTATTTATTTAAATATAAAATATTGACATTTACATCATGACCGTAATTTTATACAAACTTTTTTTTCACAAATTTTTGATACAAAAAAACCGTAGAAATAACTCTACGGTTTTTATTTAAAATAACTCAATGTTAGAAACATTATTTTATTCTTTTTTCTTACCACTAATTGTATTTTTTAATTTTCCTATAAGCTCTTTTCTAAAATCACCCAACTTTGGTTTATTATCATCGATCCAAGGTAGTGGTCGGCATAATTCCATTGCCTTGATCCCTAAACGTGCCGTTAATAAACCAGCACCAATTCCTTGGGCTGCTCGTGTTGATAGTCGTGCAGCTAGATCTTGAGAAAGCCAATCCATTCCGACTTCTCTTACTAGTTCAGTAGCACCCGCAAATGCAATATTGACTAAGACAAGGCGAAATAATTTTAAGCGACTATAGTATCCCAACTCTATACCATAAATTTCAGCGATACGATTAATCAAACGAATATTACGCCAACCAATAAAAGCCATATCAACCATCGCTAGCGGGCTTACTGCTATCATTAATGTTGATTCTGCAGCAGAGCGACTAATTTCAGCTCTCGCTTGTTTATCTAAAATAGGCTGAACTAATTGGCTATAAAGCTCTAATACTTCCTTGTCATTATGCGTATCATGTAATGCACTTTGCCAACGAATTAGTGCAGGATGTTGTGAGTGTATCCCTGCTTGTTTAGCCAATTTCTCACAAAAAGGTCGACCATTTCCCATCGCATGACTATAAAGTAATTCTTTTGCTTTATCTCTTTCATCTGCTCTTTGGCGTAAGCGATAGATACGACGCCATTCTGTTATTACAGAGCCAATTCCTGCAATAACAATTAAGCCCCCTGCGCTTGCCGCACCTAATGCAATCCAATCCGAGTTTATCCATGACTCATAAATCCATTGCCCTGTTTGAGCGATAACGCTAATCCCTAAAATAGTACTTGCAACTGTGATTAAGCGTTTCCATACACTTTTTTTAGGTTTTAGAATAGATTGGATATCACCTTCTAACTGCCCTTCGTTTTCTTCATCTAATTGAGGATCAATAGGTAGAAATGCTTCATTCTCCTGAAAATCAATACCTTTCTTTAAGCTTACTTCATCTTGAAGTATGGGCTCTTTAAAATCAATTCGTGATTTTAATGGCTCATTCATTTTAATTTATCCCCTAACAAGAATTCCATTGCACTATCCATACGAATATGAGGAACTGCGCTATCTCTTGATATTTGTTGTGGTCTAAAAGATTCGAAACTAAATCCTTGTTTTTCCCAAAATGCTTTTTCAGGCAATCGTTTAGGAACTTCACCAGGAAAATACACCAAAGGCTTGTTATCACTTAAACGAAAACCTTTTAATGCTGGGATTTTTTCACCATGGTGATCCACAATGCCACTTTCAGTTGCAGCAATAGAGGCAAGCCCCATGCAATCAATACTGATCCCCTCAAAAATAGCATTTTGTTTAGCATCTTGAATAAGTTGTTGAAGCAATGAAACTAAATTTTCGTGCTGGTCAACTGTAATATGATCAGCTTTAGTCGCTGCAAATAATAACTTATCAATACAAGGTGAAAATAAACGCCGAAGTAGTGTTCTTTTACCATAATGAAAGCTACGCATTAATTGTGTTAAAGCCTGCCGCATATCATTAAAAACATCAGCGCCTTGATTGAGAGGTTGCAAACAATCCACTAAAACAATTTGCCTATCAAAACCTTGAAAATGATCTCGATAAAAACCTTTTACCACATGCTGACCATAATATTCATAACGTTGCTTTAGCATGCCAATATTAGTCCGTTTATCAGCATTTTTTAATTTAGTAATATCAAGCTGTTGTAAATCGGGCCAAGGGAAAAACTGCAAAACAGGCGCGCCCGCTAATTCACCAGCTAAAACAAAACGACCGGGTTGAATAAAATGAAGCCCTTCTTTTTTACATGCTAATAAATATTCAGTATAAGCGGAGGCAATATCCGCTAATAATGTTTCATCAGCAGGTGCAAAGGGATCGCATTTTTTAAGTAGTGTTTGCCAATTTTGTTCTGGCAATGTTCTTTGACGATTTACCTTATTCATTTGCTCTGACCATTCAAAATAGTCTTGCTCAAGCATCGGTAAATCTAATAACCATTCGCCCGGGTAGTCAACAATCTCTAAATAAAGCGAAGATGTTTCTTTGATAAAACGTGTTAATGATTCATTTGAGCGATAACGTAGTTGTAAACGAATTTCACTCACTCCTTTAGTCGGAACCGGCCAACTTGGAGGCGTGTGATAAAGCGATTCCATTCCTTCGTCATAAGTAAATCGGGGGATATTTAAATTATGCTGAGGAATACGTTTTACACCCAATAGTTGCTTATCTCGTGCCGCTGAAAATAGCGGTAAACGCGCACCTGTATGCACATTAATAAGTTGATTAACTAAAGAAGTAATAAATGCCGTTTTACCACTTCGGCTTAATCCAGTTACCGCTAAGCGAAGATGTCTATCAACACCACGATTAATAAAAGCTGTAAGTTCATTTTGTAGGCGCTTCATGTTTCTCCCAAGACATTTGACGCGATAGCTTATTTAAACCTGCTTTAATAACAGGCTCTGCTATCAATAGAACCAACCAACGTAACGGCTTGCTACTTACGCGTTTTATTATACTGCCAGTTATTGCGGCTGGCCCAAATAAAGTCAATAACATTACCCCAAATGTTAACCCTTTTTTGGCAAAGTAGGTGAGTTTATTTGTTTTTAACGAGGTATAAGCTTGATTAATATTCATAGCACTCTCCTCAATCAGGAATTTTGCTTATTCCTAATTCATTCAGTAGAAAATAAACCGACTTAACGAAAGACGCTCCTAAATCGGAGCGTCTTATCGGATCAATTGGTGAAAATATTACAGATCGCGAAAGCGTTTATTTAATTGATAACTGGAAGACGTAATATATCGTTCCATTTGTTGTAAACGTTTTTCACCTTGCATTAATTGATTATCAACACCGCTTAAAATTTCTTTTAAACTCTCCTGTTGCTCACCACCTTGTTGGTAATTAGCTGGCGCAGGTTCCATAAAAAAACTCAAAACAAGATAAGCAACAATAGTTAGGCCAAAAAATCCAGCAAAGAGTGCAATCACCGCAATAACCCTGACAAGTAAAACAGGAATATTAAAATAATGGGCAAGGCCTGCGCATACGCCACGGATCACGCCCTCTTGTGGCAAGCGATACAATTTCTTACTTTGTACCGTCATTATGATTGCCTCCAGTTAGGATGTTCTGCATCAAGTATTTGTTCTAGCGTCTTAATGCGTTCCTGCATTTGCTGAGCTTTATCCACCAGCGCGCTCAGTCGCTGCATTTCTTGTTGGGTTAACTGAACATTCCCACCACCTTTCTGATTGCTGTAATGCAACCACAGCCAGATAGGGAGAACAAATAAAATAAAAATGGTCAGTGGTATTCCCAGAAATATATAGCCCATTACATATCCTTTATAAGATGGTTATTACGCTTGCTGTTACTCTTTATTGATATTGATTTTAGCTTTTAATGCCGCTAATTGCGCGCTAATTTCATCATCAGCTTTTAATTCAGCAAACTGTTGGTCTAATGATTTCTCTTTACCTAACCCGTAGCTTTGCGCTTCGCCTTCCATATGATCAATTCGGCGCTCAAATTGTTCAAAACGTGCCATTGCTGCATCCATTTTACCACTGTCTAATTGACGACGAACTTGACGAGATGAATTTGCTGCTTGATGGCGAACAACTAAAGACTGTTGTTTAGCACGAGTTTCTGTCAATTTATTTTCTAATTCACTGATTTCACCTTTCAAACGAGTCAAGGTTTCATCAATGATAATCAACTCATGTTTTAGCGTATCATTAACTGAAGCAACACGTTGTTTTTCAATTAATGCCGCACGAGCTAAATCTTCTTTGTCTTTAATCAGAGCTAACTCAGCTTTATCTTGCCAATCTTTAATCTGTTTTTCCGCTTGTTCGATACGGCGCTCTAATCCTTTCTTTTCAGCTAAAGTACGTGCGGACGTTGTACGGATCTCCACTAACATATCTTCCATTTCTTGGATCATTAGACGGATCATTTTTTCAGGATCTTCCGCTTTATCTAATAAAGAAGCGATATTGGCATTAATAATGTCAGCAAAACGTGAAAATATACCCATGATGTCATCCTTAATAGCTATGCTAATTAGTAATGTTAAATGTTTCATTAAATGGCGTCATCTATCATAACGCTCGGCTTACTTTAGTTAATACAATTAACGTGCCAACTTTTAAAATTCACTTAACCTATTAATAATAGGCAATTTATATTGTTCGCCTATTTTTCGAACACCTGATAAACTGGTAAAAAATACCTCACTATGGTGAATTTAACCAATGAATGAGAATTTAGAGACAATAATCGGTGTTGATAGTCAATTTATTGATGTTTTAGAACAAACTTCAGCACTTGCTCAATTAAAAAAACCGGTATTAATTATTGGTGAACGAGGTACAGGTAAAGAATTAATCGCTCACCGATTACACTACCTTGCACCTTGGTGGCAAGGCCCTTTTATTTCTATCAACTGCTCTGCACTTAATGATAACTTACTCGATTCTGAACTTTTTGGTCATGAAGCGGGTGCTTTCACTGGCGCTAAAAGTCGCCATCAAGGGCGTTTTGAACGTGCTGATGGTGGCTCTCTTTTTCTTGATGAACTGGCAACAGCGCCAATGCTTGTACAAGAAAAATTATTGCGGGTTATTGAATATGGTCATTTAGAGCGTGTTGGTGGCAGCCAATCTTTGCATGTGGATGTTAGACTTATCTGCGCTACAAATGCAGATTTACCTGCAATGGCTGAAGAAGGTAAATTTCGTGCTGATTTACTGGATAGATTAGCTTTTGATGTCATCAGGTTGCCCCCGTTGAGGGAACGACAAGCAGATATCATGTTACTTGCTGAAAACTTCGCAATTTCAATGTGCCAAGAACTGGGATTACCTTTTTTTCCTGGTTTTAGTGATAACGCATGCCAAATTCTTTTAGGCTATTCATGGCCTGGTAATATCCGTGAGCTAAAAAATGTTGTGGAGCGTTCGGTTTATCGCCATGGAACCAGTGATAGAGAATTAGACAATATTATTATTAATCCTTTTGCAGGCTTGCAAACCGCAATATCAAAACAATCACCATTAGAAAAAAAGATTTCGTCTTTTTCGCCACCAGATTTACCTCTTGATTTGCGACAATGGCAAAATGAAATGGAAAAAATATTAGTTAGCAATGCATTGAAAGAGAGTTTATATAATCAAAAAGAAGCTGCTGAGAAACTGAAATTAAGCTACGATCAATTTAGAGGATTGATTAAAAAGCACCAAATAACAACATAATATCATGATTAATAATGATTTTTATTTATCAAGAAGTGGTTTAAAAAATAGGCAAAAAAAAAGCCAGCACCCGAGCTGGCTAGTAAAAAATACTGGAAGCAATGTGAGCAATGTCGTACCTTCTGCGGAAAACCTCTTACCGCTGAAGGACAATACGGATGATAATCTTTATCATTAGCATTTGTAAAGCTTTTTGTTGAGAATTTTTCTCACTTTGTTTTTTTGACTATTTGGGGATAGAAAGTTTTTTAAGTTACAATAGCAAAATCGTTTCTCTAAAAGACATTATTATGCGCCCTATTTTACTTATTGGTACTCTGCTAGTTAGCTTAACAAGTGCTACTTGTATCGCAGATGTAGCACCAAAAACACAAGCGTTATCGATAAAACAAGAGCCAACTCCTATTAATCAAAATGGCTTTGTTTATTGTGTTGATGGCAGTGTGAATACCTTTAATCCACAATTATCAAGCAGTGGATTAATTATCGATCCCCTTGCGGCGCAACTTTATGATCGTCTTTTAGATGTTGACCCTTATACTTATCGTCTTATTCCTGAAATAGCAGCACGCTGGGAATCGCTAGATAATGGCGCAACATACCGCTTTTATTTACGTAAAAATATCTCGTTTCAGCAAACATCGTGGTTTACACCTGCGCGAAAACTCACAGCAGATGATGTAATTTTTAGTTTTGAACGGATGATCAACCCACAAAATCCTTATAATCAAGTTAATGGTGGGAAATATCCCTATTTTGATAGCTTAAGTTTTGCCGACAATATCCAATCAATTAAAAAATTGGGTCAATACACAGTCGAGTTTAGCTTAAAAGAGCCTGACGCCTCTTTTTTATGGCATTTAGCAACACATTACGCCCCTATTCTTTCCGCTGAATATGCACAAAGCTTAGAAAAATCAGGTAACCAGACACAACTTGATTGGAAACCAGTAGGTACTGGCCCTTTCTTTCTTGATGAATATCAACCAGGCCAATTTGTTCGCTTATTCAGAAATGAAAACTATTGGAAAGGTCAGCCTAAAATGCAACAAGTTGTTATTGATATGGGCGCTGGAGGTACAGGCCGCATATCTAAACTATTAACGGGTGAATGTGATGTTTTAGCCTATCCAGCGGCTAGCCAATTAAAAGTTTTACGTGATGATCCTCGGTTAAGATTAACATTACGCTCAGGTATGAATATTGCTTATTTAGCCTTTAATACTAGTAAGCCTCCACTCAATGATCTGAAAGTACGCCAAGCTATTGCTTATGCCATAAATAATGAACGTTTAATGGAATCGATTTATTATGGTACTGCTGAAACAGCCGCATCGGTACTTCCTCGTGCATCTTGGGCTTATGATAATCGCGCAAAAATCACAGAGTACAATCCTGAGAAATCGAAACAAATACTAAAAGAACTAGGGCTTGATGGGCTTAAATTGAACCTTTGGGTTCCCAGCGCATCACAATCTTACAACCCAAGTCCATTGAAAATGGCTGAGCTCATTCAGGCAGACTTAGCTCAAGTGGGCATTCAAATGAATATTCGCCCAATTGAAGGGCGATACCAAGAAACCAGTATGATGGATAGGACTCATGATATGACGTTATCTGGCTGGTCAACAGACAGTAACGATCCTGATAGTTTTTTCCGTCCTCTATTTAGTTGTGCAGCCATTGCTTCACAGACTAACCTTAGTCATTGGTGCCTACCGAGTTTTGATGATATTTTAAAAAAAGCGCTTTATAGTCAGCAACTTGCTTCAAGAATGGATTATTATCATCAAGCACAAGATATTCTCGCTCAAGAGCTACCTGTATTGCCTTTAGCTAATTCTTTACGTATGCAAGCATATCGTTATGATATTAAAGGATTACTATTAAGTACCTTCGGTAATGCGTCTTTTGCTGGTGTTTATCGAGAAGCAGAAGTGGATGAACAAAATCACAAGAAAGAGGCTATAAAATAATCCATGATTATTTATTCAATACGTAGATTGCTTTTATTGCTTGTGACACTGTTCTTTTTGTCACTCGTGAGCTTTAGCCTGAGCTATTACACACCAAATGGTCCATTAAGTGGTGCATCACTAATAGATGCCTACTTTTTCTATGCTCACAATATGATTCATTTTGATTTTGGTATTTCCTCTATTAATGGAGAACCCATTAAAGCGCAATTAATTGAAGCATTGCCAGCAACAATGGAGCTTTGTACCTTAGCCTTTCTTTTTGCCTTAATTGTGGGTATTCCCGCAGGGATCATTGCTGGTGTTTGGCGTAATAAATCTGCTGATATTATTATCAGTAACTTTGCGCTCTTAGGTTTTTCTGTGCCTGTTTTTGGACTCGCTTTGTTATTAACACTGTTCTTCTCATTAAAACTGGGTTGGCTTCCTGTTTCTGGTCGTATTGATTTACTTTATAACTTACAGCCTATTACAGGCATTGCATTAGTTGATGCTTGGTTATCTACTTCACCTTATCGCCAGCAAATGATTATTAATGTGTTACAACACCTGATTTTACCTGTAACAACACTTGCTATTGCACCTACAACGGAAGTTATTCGATTAATGCGCAATAGTACGGAAGAAATTATGTCAGAGAACTACGTGAAGGCAGCCGCAACTCGAGGTCTCTCACGTTTTACTATTATTCGTCGCCATATTCTTCATAATGCTTTACCCCCTATCATCCCTAAATTAGGCTTGCAGTTCTCTACCATGCTTACACTTACCATGGTGACTGAAATTGTATTTAACTGGCCGGGACTCGGTCGCTGGTTAGTCACAGCAATCCGCCAACAAGATTACTCTGCGATTTCCGCAGGAGTGATGTTAGTAGGTTCAATGGTCATTGTTGTCAACGTCTTGTCAGATATTGTAGGCGCTATGAGTAACCCAATGAAACACAAGGTGGGATATGCCTTTAGATAGCCAGTTTTATAAAGAGAAAAAAACACCGACACCCGCAGCGGTGATTTGGCAATGTTTTTCTAAAGACGTTATCTCAATGGTCGGGTTTTATGGTGTTCTTTTTCTCTTAGTATTGAGTGTAATTGGCCCTTATATTGCGCCTTATGCTCTTGATCAACAATTTTTCGGTCATCAATTAACGCCACCATCTTGGTATCAAAACGGGAACGTTTCTTACTTTTTTGGTACAGATGACTTAGGCCGAGATGTTTTTAGTCGAATTTTAATTGGGACAAGCATGACTTTTGGTGGTGCATTTATTGTCACTTTTGCTGCGACATTAATGGGTTTGATTATTGGTTGCTTTGCGGGGATGACTCATGGTTTAAAATCCGCCATTCTTAACCATATATTAGATACCTTATTATCAATTCCATCACTACTTCTGGCCATTATTGTTGTGGCTTTTGTGGGCACAAGCCTTGGTCATGCCATGATAGCGATTTGGCTAGCCTTGCTACCTCGCTTAGTCAGAATGATCTATTCTGCGGTCAATGATGAATTAAACAAAGAGTATGTCATTGCTTCTCGACTTGATGGCGCATCTAATATTTCCATTTTATGGTATACCGTATTACCCAATATTACCCCTGTATTGGTCTCTGAATTAACGCGTGCTTTTTCAATCGCTATTCTTGATATTACCGCATTGGGTTTCCTCAATTTAGGCGCTCAGCTTCCTTCTCCTGAATGGGGTGCCATGCTGGGTGATTCACTTGAGTTAATTTATGTCGCCCCATGGACTGTCTTGATTCCGGGTGCCACAATTATGATCAGCGTTTTATTGGTGAACCTATTAGGAGATGGTTTACAGCGTGCAATAAATGAGGGAGTTGAATAATGCCTTTATTAGATATACGCAATTTAACCATTGAATTTATGACACCTGATGGGCCAGTTAAAGCCGTCGATCGTGTTTCTATCACCCTAAATGAAGGTGAAGTCAGGGGTCTTGTCGGTGAATCAGGATCAGGTAAAAGCTTAATTGCAAAAGCCATCTGTGGCGTTACTAAAGATAATATCAACGTAACCGCTGATCGTTTCCGATTTGATGATATTGATTTACTTAAATTATCACCGAGAGCGCGACGTCGTGTTATTGGTCATAATATCTCAATGATTTTCCAAGAGCCGCAATCTTGTCTTGATCCTGCAACAAAAATTGAGCAGCAGTTGATACAAGCTATCCCAGGCTGGACATTTAAAGGCCATTGGTGGCAACGCTTTCATTGGCGAAGACGTCGTGCAATTGAATTATTGCACCGTGTAGGTATTAAAGATCACAAAGATATTATGCGCAGTTACCCTTATGAATTAACCGAAGGTGAATGCCAAAAAGTGATGATAGCCATCGCCATTGCTAATCAGCCTCGATTACTGATTGCGGATGAACCAACTAACGCAATGGAACCCGCAACACAAACACAAATATTTCGTTTACTTACTCGACTCAATCAAAATAATAATATGACAATTCTTTTGATTAGCCATGATTTGCAATGGATGAGTAAATTGGCGAATAAAATTACAGTGATGTATTGTGGTCAAATGGTTGAAACTGCCTCTCCCGATGAACTATTAGTGACGCCTTATCATCCTTATACTCAAGCATTAATACGCTCTATTCCTGATTTTACCAACTCATTGGCACATAAGAGCCGTTTAAATACATTACCTGGAGCAATTCCTTCGCTTGAACATTTGCCCGTCGGTTGTCGTTTAGGCCCTCGTTGCCCATATGCACAACGTCAATGTATTGAAGCCCCTCGGTTACGTTTATTTAAAAACCATGCCGTGGCTTGTCATTTCCCGTTAAATGTGGAGCCAACTGATGTTCGATAAATTGCTTGAGGTAAAAAATCTTTCAAAAACCTTTCGCTATCGCACTGGGTTATTTCGGCGTCAGCAATTAGAAGCCGTAAAACCAGTTAGTTTTACACTTGAACCCAAACAAACCTTAGCCATTATTGGTGCTAATGGTTCAGGAAAATCTACATTAGCAAGAATGTTATCAGGTGTAACTGAGCCTACAGGCGGGGATATTTTTATTAATGGGCATCAGCTCCATTTCGGTGATTATCCTTATCGTAGTCAACGCATTAGAATGATATTCCAAGATCCCACTAACTCATTAAATCCACGCCAGCGTATCGGTCAAACATTAGATATTCCTTTGCGTCTTAATACGGATCTGAGTGCTATTGAACGTGAAAAGCGCATTTATCAGACATTACGCCAAGTAGGTCTTTTGCCTGAACATGCCAATTATTATCCCCATATGTTTGCATCAGGTCAGCGCCAACGTATTGCGCTCGCAAGAGCATTAATTTTACAACCTCAAGTGATTATTGCTGATGAGGCTATCGCATCATTGGATATGTCTTTACGATCACAAATTATAAACTTGATGTTAGAACTGCAAGAAACTCATGATATTGCCTATATTTATGTAACACAAAACTTAGGTATGACTAAACATATTAGCGATAAGATTATTGTGATGGATAATGGTGAAGTTGTTGAACGCGGTAATACAGCTGAAGTTCTTGCTTCACCTTTGCATGAAGTCACACGAAGATTGGTTGCAAGCCATTTTGGTGAAGCCTTAACAGCCGAAGCTTGGCGTCAAGATTTGACTTAAGTATGAATAATATAGGTCTAATGTTAATTGCACATTATTTCACCCTTTTCCCTAACTCCTCGGAGGTGCTAGGGAAATTAAACAAATTTACAAATGTCGTGGTAGAATCAGCCACGTTTATTAACAATAAGCGTGATAACCCAACAGATAAATAAAACTGTGAATGATGTTATTATCGCGATTTACGAAAAAACAAGGATACAGCTATGGGCTTTATGACCGGCAAACGCATTCTTATTACTGGTGTTGCTAGTAAATTATCAATTGCTTATGGTATTGCCAAAGCTATGCGTGACCAAGGTGCAGAACTTGCATTTACTTACCAAAATGAAAAACTGAAACCACGCGTTGAAGAATTTGCAGCATCATTAGACTCAAATATTGTATTAGAGTGTGATGTGTCAAAAGACGAAAGCATCGATACCATGTATGCAGAACTTGCAAAAGTTTGGCCAAAATACGATGGTTTTGTTCACTCTATCGGTTTTGCGCCTGCTGACCAATTAGATGGTGACTATGTTAACGCTGTTACTCGTGAAGGTTTTAAAATTGCTCACGATATTAGCGCATACAGCTTTGTTGCGATGGCAAAAGCAAGTCGTGAAATGCTAAATCCAAACTCTGCACTGTTAACTCTGACTTATTTAGGTGCTGAACGTGCAATCCCTAACTATAACGTTATGGGTCTGGCTAAAGCATCTTTAGAAGCTAACGTACGTTATATGGCAAACGCCATGGGTCCTGAAGGTATTCGTGTTAACGGTATCTCTGCTGGGCCAATCCGTACATTAGCAGCGTCTGGTATCAAAGACTTCCGTAAAATGTTAAGTCACTGCGAATCAGTAACCCCTCTGCGTCGCACTGTAACAACCGAAGATGTAGGTAATACAGCAGCATTCCTATGCTCTGACTTATCAGGTGGTATTACTGGTGAAATCATCCACGTTGATGGTGGCTTTAGCATCGCAGCAATGAATGAATTAGAACTAAAATAATTCTATTGTCTGAATAACAAAAGCCAGCCTTAATGATTTTAGGCTGGCTTTTTTATGAAAATAACATTCCTGCGTATCTTCATTTCATCCATCCTGTTAGATTTTTTAAGTTTTTTTATGTTTAATCATTTTGTTTTTTTGTTGATAAACATCCATATTTCATCTTGTTTTCACTCTTTTTGAACTTCATATTTAGAGCAATTACTTTTTAGCTAAATTTAACTTTTATTTTTTAGTTAATTCCTATAATCTTTTCACTCATTACAGATAAAATAATCACATATTAATAAAAGGATTTAATGTATGAAGAAATTTAAATTCCTGTTTTATATTTTTGCCATTATCGGCGTGATTATTTTTATCATCGCTTTATTTGTTATTAAATCAGAATTACATTTAGTGAGAAACGGAATAGAAACAACAGGTGTTGTTATTGATCAAAATATGAGTAAGTCCTCTAGTGAAAGAAGTGTTTATCACCCTATTATTCAATTTACTACTAATGATAATAGAGAAATTACTTTTCGTTCACTAGAAGGTAGTAACCCACCTCGTTTCCATCTTGGTGAAAAAATCAGCGTTATTTATCTTCAAAATGATCCTCAAAGAGCGACAATTAATAACTTTTTAGGTTTATATGGTGCGGGCACTATATTAGGTATTTTTAGTTTAGCATTTGCCTCAACGGGTCTTATCCCTTTGTATTTTATAAGAAGAAGAGACAATAGAGATCAACGATTAAAACGTGATGGCATGCCTATTAATGTGAAAATATCTGAGGTTATTATTAATAATAATATTCGAATTAATCGCCGTTCTCCTTATCAAATCATTGCAGATTATCATGACACATTAAACAATCGTTTAATTCGTTATAAAAGTGGTTATATCTTTTTTGATCCCACGCCTTATATTAATAAAGAGCTGGTTACAGTCTATGTCGATAAGAAAAACCCCAAGATTTATTACCTTGATATCTCTTTTCTGCCTTCATTTGAAGAATGACAATTAAATGGTCTATATATAATTAATATAAAGAATACTTATTTTCTTATAATTTCATCAATTATCTGTCTTGTTCACAGATTTACAAAAGCCTTTTTCATTTGCATCATTTGAGTTTGCTAATTTCTTAGAACACCTTATTATCTTATGTTAATGAAGATATTTTTTGATATCTGTAAGTCATTATCACCATCTCATTGATAGGGAGCTATTCAATATGAAATTGTACTACACACCGGGTAGTTGCTCACTTTCCCCTCATATCGTTTTACGTGAAACAGGTCTAGATTTCTCTATTGAGCGCATCGATTTACGTGCTAAAAAAACAGAGTCAGGTAAAGATTTTCTAACCATCAACCCTAAAGGGCAGGTTCCTGTTCTTCAATTAGATAATGGTGATATTCTGACTGAAGGCGTTGCTATTATTCAATACCTTGCAGACTTAAAACCAGACAGAAATTTAATTGCGCCAGCAAAAACATTAGAACGTTATCACCAAATAGAGTGGTTAAACTTTCTTGCGAGTGAAGTTCATAAAGGCTATAGCCCATTATTTTCACCAGATACACCTGAAAGCTACCTACCTGTGGTTAAAACCAAACTCAAAAGTAAATTTGCTTATATCAATGATGTCTTAAGCAAACATAAATTTGCATATGGTGAGTATTTTACTGTTATTGATGCTTATTTATTTACATTAAGCCAATGGGCACCACATGTTGGCTTAGATTTAACTGATCTAACACATCTACAAGATTATTTAAAACGTATTGCACAACGCCCTAATGTGCATAGTGCATTAGTCACTGAAGGACTCATTAAAGAGTAACTTTTGATTTTTTAATTTAAATAGCTCAAGTGTTCTCAATTTACTTGAGCTGTTATTTTTTAAATATATCTACATATAACAGATATTGTTGTCTAAAGTAATATACTTTCATATCTATATTTAAAAATTACTCAGGGAAATTACTTTACTAGAATAATAGGATATTACATGATCAACATTTCTACTTACTTAAAAATAAAAGATAATTTTATTAATATCAATGACTATAATGGCTTATTAAAAGATACTTTCTATATTGAAGGCGCTATAGAATTATCTATTTATAATATCAAAGTAATTGATATAGAAATGTGGGATTATGTTGACCAATTATGGAGTTACCTGATTGAAGCTTTAGTTAAAATAAATAAAAATCAAGAGGCTAAAATAAATTTCCCCGACCAACCTATTGAAATGAAATTTCAACCTATCAATGAAAATGTGCTCATTACCATCAATGCCAATGAATCACGAAAATCTTTTATTAAAAAAGATCTACTTATAAGAACAATGGCATTGCATGCACAAGGCTTTTTTAATAAATTGACAACATTTAAAGGTATTATTCTTAATGATTATGCTATCGATTTTAAAAATATAGAAAATTTACTAAAAAATAATTAATATAAAAATAAATGAAATGAAATGAATAATAATTTCAAGAACTGCGAAAAAAACATTTCTTTGTTTGAAATAAAACAAATAGAGAATAATTTTAAATATAAATTTACTAATGACTTTATTGAACATTACCTACAATTTAATGGGGGGATCCCTTTAAAGAGCTGGTATTATATCAATGATGATATTGAACCTCTTGAAATTGCAAAGTTTAAATCCATAAAACACTATAACTTAATTTTAGATAGTAGTACTTCATTAATTGATAATTGTTATTATTATATGATTGAAAAAAAAGTTATTCCTCAAAACATCATCCCTTTTGCTATTGATTGGGGTGGGAATTTTTTCTGTATTAATCAAGATGATAATAGTGTGTTATTTTATGCGGTAGATCCCTTTAATGATGAACTAACTCTTGAAGAAAACTATAAAAATGCTCAACTTTATTTAGCTCCTTCATTTGATATTTTTATCAATAACCTAATGAGTGAAGATGAGATAGATGCTTTATAATATTATTGTTGTTTGTATAATCTATCGATATCTTACAACTGGACTCCTAGAAAAACGGAAACTATTAAGCCTCCGTTCTTGTTTTAATTAAATACGCTTTATTGCAATTAATCTATCTGTGTTGCGCAGAATCTATGTGTTGGATGCACCATTTGATCTTGTGCAGCAACGAGTTGCAATTCGTACTCATTCATTTCTTTCGTTTTAAGCATCACTTCATAAACTGCCGCGGCAACGTGTTCTAGTGCAGTTTGTAATTCAACCCCTTTGAGTAAATCCACCAGCATTAAACCACTGGTTAAATCACCGACTCCTACAGGTTGACGCTCACCAAAATCAACTAATGGCCGACTAACATGCCAACTATGTTCTGCGGTTACTAACAGCATTTCAAAACGATCATGGCGATATCCAGCACGTGATAAGTGTTTTACTAATACAACCTTAGGGCCTTGTTTACACAATTCACGAGCAGCGTTTACACATTCATCAACGTTGTGAAGAGCGTTACCACCACTTAATGTTTCAAGCTCTAAAAGATTAGGTGCAATAATATCGCTAATTGGTAAAGCCTCTTCACATAGCACACCTGAAACAGCAGGAGGAACAATACACCCTTTTTCAGGATGTCCCATCACTGGATCACAAAAATACCATGCATTAGGATTGGCTTGTTTTACTTTTTTAACGATATCAACAATGCGCAAACCTTGTTCAGCCGATCCTAAATAACCACTTAGTACAGCATCACATTGCGAGAGCTTGCCGATTGCGGAAATACCATCAACAATCTCAGTAATATGTTCTGCTGACATGACGCAGCCAGTCCATTTTTCTGGATATTGTGTGTGGTTTGAAAATTGCACTGTGTTTAAAGGCCAAACGTTCACACCCATACGACGCATTGGAAACTCAGAAGCACTGTTACCCGCGTGACCGAAAACAACATGAGATTGAATAGAGAGTATATTTTTCATGACATAAACCGATTATTGTGAATACACACAACACCCAAGCTTTATCATCATAGGCGAGGTATATACGTTATTTATTGTTATTAAGAAAAAGGGCAACTCACTAGCTGCCCTTTACTGTCAATTATTTCCAGATAACAAGGCAGTAATGTTTTTTACCGCGACGTAAAATAGAATAATGACCAAATAAGAAATCTTTTTCTTCAAAAACGTATTCAGGATTGTCTTGTTTTTCGCCATTAATTGAAACGGCGTTAGAACCAATCATTGTACGAGCCTGACCACGAGAAGGAACTAATTCTGCGTTCACTAGCGCTTGTTGCAAATCACTGCCTTTTTCTAACTCAATTGTAGGCATGCCGTCTTGTGCTAATTGTTCAAGATCAGCTTGTGTTAAGTCTGCAATTGCACCAGAGAATAAGCTTTCTGTAATACGTTTAGCGGCGACTAATCCCTCTTCACCATGAACTAAACCAGTAACTAGTTCTGCTAATACACGTTGAGCACGAGGCGCTTGACCGCTATTTTTATCTTCTTCTTCAAGTGTATTAATTTCTTCAATACTCATAAAGGTGAAGAATTTTAAGAAGCGATAAACGTCGGCATCTGCTGTGTTGATCCAGAACTGATAGAATTTGTATGGGCTTGTTTTCTTCGGATCTAACCAAACCGCACCGCCTTCTGTCTTACCGAATTTAGTTCCGTCAGATTTAGTAATTAATGGTACAGTCATACCAAATACTTGTTTCTGATTGAAACGACGGGTTAAATCGATACCTGAAGTGATATTACCCCACTGATCAGAGCCACCGATTTGTAATTCAACACCTAAATGCGTATTTAATGACGCGAAGTCATAAGCTTGTAATAGGTTATAGGCGAATTCAGTAAAAGAGATACCCACATCGTCGCGATTTAAACGTTGTTTAACCGCTTCTTTGTTGATCATTTGGTTCACAGAGAAGTGTTTACCGATATCACGCAGGAATGTCAGCACATCCATTTGACCAAACCAGTCATAGTTGTTTGCTAATTCCGCACTGTTTTCACCACTGTCGAAATCTAAGAAAGGTGACACTTGTTTACGAATTTTTTCTACCCATTCGTGAACAGTATCTTGGGTATTCAGTTTGCGCTCGGTGGCTTTAAAACTAGGATCACCAATCAGACCCGTTGCACCACCCACCAACGCCACAGGCTTATGCCCGGCTAGTTGGAATCGTTTTAAACACAGCAAAGGAACCAAATGCCCCAAGTGCAGGCTATCAGCGGTAGGATCGAAGCCACAATAGAGAGCGATAGGACCTTGCTCCAAACGCTCTACTAAAGCTGCCTCATCCGTGACCTGAGCGATTAGCCCACGCTCCTGCAATTGTGTGATTAGGTTCTTGCTAGACATCAATGACTCCATCGGTTTATTGTTTTTTGTCTATTTAAAATATAAGTGAAACACAAGTGGTATAGCATAAAGCGCCACTACGTTAAGTACCAGTAGAAAAAGGCTTTTTGAGGAAAATTTATTAACGCACTATTAAGGTGCTAATCGCTCAATATCCCATCCTTGTGGTGATTTTTGGTAGATAAAGCGATCGTGTAGACGATTTTCTCGTCCTTGCCAAAATTCAACAGATTCAAATGTCACACGATATCCACCCCAGAAGCTTGGTAATGGGACTTCTCCATTTTGGAATTTCTGTTTTAATTCTAAAAACTTACTTTCTAACACGCCTCTTGCGGAAATACGAGAAGACTGTTGAGAAGCCCAAGCTGCAATTTGACTATCTTTAGGGCGACTATGGAAGTATTTCAGAACTTCAATAGGCGAAAGCTTTTCTGCCTTCCCTAAAAAACAGACTTGTCTTTCTAAGGGATACCAAGGAAATAACAAACTCACTCTTTGGTTATGTTCTAAATGACTCGCTTTACGACTCCCCAAGTTGGTGTAAAAAACTAAGCCATGTTCATCAAAGTGCTTTAATAACACGATACGCTGATAAGGTTGTCCATTTTCATCAACAGTTGCAACACACATTGCTGTAGGATCACTTAAACGCGCTTCACAAGCTTGTTTTAACCATTTCTCAAACAACACCAATGGCTGTTCAGTTAATTCATGACGTCGTAATCCACCGTTCATATATTCACGGCGTAAATCGGCAACATCAATAAAATCAAGATCTGTCATTTTTCACACTCTCTCTTTTGAGAAACTGCGTTCAGCATATCACGCTTAACGAGGATTTGTAGGGTAAATCGCCCCTAAAACAGTTTCTCTTGATGCCCCTGTGACAGAAGGTAAATTTCCTGATTCATTGGCAATAGTTCTAGCTGCGAGCCAAGCAAATGCAAGAGCCTCCATATCATCACCACTTAAACCATATTTATCTGTAGCAGCCACTTCTGTGCCTGGTAACAATGAAGCCAAACGATGCATGATTTGCCCATTTCTAGCGCCTCCGCCACAAACTAAAAGGCGTTCACATCCCCCGCTTAATTGTATTTGTTGCACAATACTGATAACGGTTAATTCAACTAAAGTAGCTTGTACATCTTCAGGGAAGACATTAGGTACTCTTTCTAAATGATAGTTTAACCATTGTGTATTGAAATATTCTCGTCCTGTACTTTTAGGTGCTGAACGAGAAAAATAAGGATCAGACAGCATGTCTTTTAATAATGCAGCATTTACTTTCCCGGTTGCTGCCCATTGCCCATTATCATCATAAGGCGTTTGGTTATGTATCCAGTTCCAGCTATCTAACAACATATTGCCAGGGCCTGTGTCATAGCCTTTTACTGCGACACCAGGCAATAGTAATGAAATATTGGCAATTCCCCCAATATTTAGAATAATACGTCTCTCGATAGAATGCCCTAATACTGCAAGGTGAAAAGCAGGTACTAAAGGCGCACCTTGCCCACCATATGCTATATCACGACGACGGAAATCACCGACAGTAGTGATCCCTGTCAATGCAGCTACACGATTATTGTCACCGATTTGCATAGTAAATGGCATATCACTTTCAGGTTCATGCCAGACCGTTTGTCCATGACACCCTATCGCCGTAATATCGCTTGCACTAAGTTTTACTTTTGCCAGTAACTCTATAATTGCTTGAGCATATAGCTCCCCTAATTGCGCGTCTAATAAGCCTAGCTCATGTAGAGTAGTGGGTTGTCCTTGGCAAACAGCTAAAATACGTTGACGTAGAAGTTGAGGGTAAGGTAAAAAATGAGTTTCTTGTTGTGCAACGAACTTATTATTGATTGCAGCTAATACAACATCAACACCATCTAAGCTTGTGCCAGACATCACGCCAATGTATCGCCCTGCTCTCATGTTCTTTTCCTTATAATCAAGATGATGCAAATTTTTAACATATAATGTTATATTCTCTTTTTTCAGAAATCTCTTCTGTTTTTACTATCGGCCTTTACTATATAGTAAGCTATATATTATTAAAATCAGTGTCGACATAAGTAAAAAATAGTCTATAACTGATACTAGATAACATTGGTATAACCTGAACAATGTACATCAGGTTTTCTTTAGGAGTAACTATGTTTAAGCATTTACTTATTGGTCTTTTTACAATGACCGTTCTTACTGGTTGTGTGAACACAAGTTCATTATCGGGCGACACTTACACTGCAAGCCAAGCTAAACAAGCGCAAAATATTACTTATGGTACGATTGTTTCTGTTCGTGCAGTTAATATCCAAGCAGGCAGTGATGAGAACATCTTAGGTGCCGTTGGTGGTGCTGTTCTTGGTGGAATGTTAGGTAACACTATTGGTGGTGGCACAGGTCGTAACCTTGCAACAGCAGCTGGTGCAATCGCAGGTGGTATGGCAGGACAACAAGCACAAGGTGCATTAAATACAACCAAGGGTGTTCAAATTGAAGTTCGTCTAGATAGCGGTAAAACCGTGGCTATCGTTCAAAAAGCAGATAATACTGTTTATAGCCAAGGCCAACGTGTTGCAGTTATTGGTAATGGTAATAATTTAACTGTATCTCCTAGATAGTTTATGGATATAAAACAGGCAACTTAATGTTGCCTGTTTTTTTATGGCCTAATAATGAATTTAAAGAGAGATTAAATATATAACCCACCTATTTATTACCCTCACGTAATAATTATTATCACAATAGTAATTAATCTTTATTTAAATAGATTATATATTGATTTTTAAATTATTAGCTACTTAATCTATTTATGTTTTTTTCCAACTTTTGAATAATACCAATTAATGTTTCAATTTCATCTCGTTGAATATCACCCAATATTTCTCGTCTAGTTTGCTCTATAACTGCATAGACTTCATTAATAAAAGGTTCTGATTCGTTTGTTAATTTTATACGTTTGGCTCTACGATCATTTGCACATGTATGTCTACATATCAGTTTTTTTTCTTCCAGTTGATCAAGTGTTCTTACTAAAGAAGGTTGCTCTATACCTATAGCTTTAGCCAATTGTATTTGTGACTGCTCTGGCGGTAATTGGCTAATATTATACAAAGTGACCCAATGGGTTTGAGTTAATTTTAATGGTTTGAGACGATGATCAATTAAAGCACGCCATAATCGAACTAAACGCGCCAAATCAGCTCCTAATGTTGATTCCACTTATCTCTCCTTAATTAGCATTTTCAGTCAACTTATTACAAAGTTTAGATATTCATTTTTAATACAACATTTACCTATTCTTTTTAATTAGAATATTTACCTTTAATAACTAATATAATTATATTCCTATTTATTAGATAAGTAATTATTTTCAAGACTTTATTAGTTTATTTTCTTTCTGACAACGAAAGTTCTTAAAGAATAACCTTGTTATAAAAACTAATCTATATTTTTTTACATAATAACAATCATTATTTCACGATTTATATCCCTGCAAAGAAAAATATTTTTGTTATCATGCAATTACAAATAAATAACCATTAGAAATGTTTTTAATCAATATAATTGTATTAATAAAGAAAAAATAATAAACCAACTAACTATAATAAATAACAAAAATGAATTAAAAAAACACTTCATTTATTTTTCAAAATTAAAAAACAAGTGGAAAATTTAAAATAAATTAAGTTGTTTATTTTCTTTTTCTATTGTTGCTCCTCCTTTTTTAAATGATCTTAAATAACGTTGCTGACAAAGGCGTAATACATTTCTTTTATCTAGTGCGCTCATTGTTGACCAATTAAATCGTTCTTGCCGGTTACGATAGCATCCCATGCAATAGCCTTGAGCGTTCATTTCACAACATCCAATACAAGGACTAGGAATATCAAAAAATTCTAATTGATCTTGCATTTGATTTCCCCCCCCTGTTGTTTGTTACTATAGAGTATAGTTAATGGAGAGATTATCTGCACAATGCACAGATTGAACTATTAAGGGGGTAGTAAAATTGAACTTTAGGGCTTTAACGCGCTATAGTACTGCGCCATCAGTTTATCTGTAAGGTTTAACATTAAAAAACACGAGAGGTTTATATGCGAGTACTTCATACCATGATTCGTGTAGGCGATTTACAACGTTCTATCGATTTTTATACCAAAGTATTAGGTATGCAACTTCTACGCACTAGCGAGAATGAGGAATATAAATACTCGTTAGCTTTTGTGGGCTATGGTGATGAGAGCACCGGTGCGGTTATCGAATTAACCTATAACTGGGGCGTAAACAGCTATGAAATGGGTACGGCTTTTGGCCATGTTGCGCTGGGTGTTGATGATGTTGCAGCAACCTGTGAAGCAATTCGTCAAGCTGGCGGTAATGTTACCCGTGACGCAGGCCCAGTTAAAGGTGGTTCAACTATTATTGCTTTTGTTGAAGATCCTGATGGGTATAAAATCGAACTCATCGAAAATAAAAGTGCAAGTCACGCGCTAGGTAACTGATTTTTATTTAACCAGAAAGATAATCTCTTTATCTTTCTGGCCTTGCTTATTATTAATTTCCGATATTTTATTTTTATCGGATAAGTACAATTTGATGCCTGAAATAAATAATCCCAATAAGCTTTGTAACCGTTTTCGAGGTTACTACCCTGTTGTTATTGACGTTGAGACAGGTGGATTTAATGCAAAAACAGATGGTTTACTTGAAATTGCAGCCATTACATTAAAAATGGATGAACAAGGTTGGTTAAAACCTGATAACACGCTACATTTTCATGTTGATCCCTTTGAAGGTGCTAATCTAGAACCTGCTGCCTTAGAATTTACAGGCATTGATCCAACAAATCCACTTCGTGGCGCAGTCAGTGAATATGAAGCTTTACATGCTATTTTTAAAATGGTACGTAAAGGAATGAAGGATGCTGATTGTAACCGTGCCATTATTGTGGCGCACAATGCAAATTTTGATCATAGCTTTGTCATGACGGCGGCTGAACGTGCTGGGTTAAAACGAAACCCTTTTCATCCTTTTGCCACATTTGATACAGCGGCGTTAAGTGGATTAGTATTGGGACAAACTATTTTAGCTAAAGCCTGTATTACTGCAGGAATACCTTTTGATAGCAAACTTGCTCATGGTGCGTTGTATGATACGAATCGCACATCATTACTTTTTTGTGAATTAGTTAATCGCTGGAAAAAGCTCGGTGGATGGCCATTACCAACACCTTAATTCTATTATTTCAATAATAACAATATGAATAACAGAAAAAGCCAGTTCATCACTGAACTGGCTTTTCTTATTGAATACTTTATTTTTATTTCTTTTAATATCAATATATTAAAAGAAAAACAATTAGGCTTCTTCTTCGCCGCGATACTTATCAGCAGTCTCTTTTAGTAACTTCTGTAATTCACCGCGCTGATACATTTCTAAAATGATATCACATCCACCGACTAATTCACCATCTACCCATAATTGTGGGAAAGTTGGCCAGTGTGCATATTTTGGTAATTCTGCACGAATATCTGGGTTTTGCAGGATATCAACATACGCAAAACGCTCACCACAAGCAGAGATAGCTTGAACTGCCTGAGCAGAAAAACCGCAACTTGGTAATTTTGGTGAACCTTTCATATATAAAATAATTGGGTTTTCATTAATCTGGCGTTCAATTTTTTCAATAGTCGTCATTTGTAAGTCCTTACAGCCTTTTATATTCAATATGCTTTATAGGGGAAAACATGAAAGAAGAATACCACTTTATATTGGAAAGCTCTATATAAGTTTAGTTATCAATATAAAACAATAAGTTGGTATCAAATCACAATACTATTGACGAGAAAATGCACGATAATGCATAAAAACAAATCAACAAGTTATAGATGTTTATGTGTGTGTTTTACCTTATCATTTCACCTTTACGATCTACGTATTCACTTTCTAAGATGTTAGAAAAGATACGTACTGTAAAAACAGGTAATTCTTTACAACTCTATTTTCATTATTTATTTTTTATCGGTGATAATACACTAAAAGCCTCAATTAAGAGGCTGAATACATTTCAGATGAGAAAATCATCATAACTCAAATCAATTAACCTAATTCATATGACTTATTGCTGTATGGTTCCGTTGTCTAAAAGGATCAAACAACCCAGTGCATATGTAATATCAGTTATTTCACCTTTTATTTTTACAGTTTGTCCTTTCTTAATTTTAAGGACATTTTCTTCTTCACTTGGTTTTAAAGTATATGACGCACTGGTTTTATTATTAAATGAAATAGCAACGACTTTAGGTGGGGTTGGTTTATAGAGGTCATATCTAACGACTTCATCCAAACTTCTGATATTAGTCACTCTTCCCTCTAAAATGACCCACTTACCTCTCCATTTTTTCTGAGCAGCTATTTCATTATCATTAAAATCCTTGCATATTCCTGCATAAGAAGCTTCTGTTACTGTTGATTCCATTGATGGAACTATTTGGCTTACAGCACTATTAACTGAGCGAATAGCTTCATTTATTTTACATCCCGATAATAATATAATTGCAGATAATAATAAAACTCTCTTTTTCATAAAAAATCCTTTATAGCGTCAAAAAAAGACATATAAAAATATAATAGGTAAATAAACAACTTCCTCGCCAATTTTGTAGAGAAATACATTACTACTTAAACAACTTAATGTTTTTATTTTATATTAATGGAAATATAAATGAACGATACTATAACTGTCTATTGTATGATTTAAAATAAGAAAAGTCTCTCGCCTTAAGCTTTAATGAAGAAATAAAATAATAGCATTATATTCCAACTTAACCACCATCACCACCCAATAGTATCGCCAAATAATTCTTTATTGTGTCTTTATATCTAAACTTAGGGTTTATTATTCTACACACTACTATTATTCCCCCATAAAAATTAATTCGGAAATTTAAATATAAAGATTTAAATATAGAATTCATTATAGCGATATTGATAAAGTATGTTGCATTCTTCTTTATTGGAATTATATTCAGTTAAATATTTTTACATCTTAAAAAGAAGAAAGGAAAATATAAAAAATTCGAAAAATAACTATTTCTATACTTCGGTTAACAATAGCCCCCTACCATATTAATTTGTAATCTTTTTTTAATCACTAAGAGCCTGAACGCCCAGTTTTTGATAACTAGCGATTTAATGCTACCTTCCTAAAAGGATATAATGTATATAAATGGGTTTATGATAAATCCTGATGGGTAGTATTAATTATGGAGATGATTTTACTTTTTCTTTTAGTGGGATGTATCACGGGCTTCTTTGCTGGATTACTTGGTATTGGAGGAGGAGCAATCATTGTTCCCGTCGTTATGTATGTGGTTAGCCAACAAGCAATACCTCTTGATATGGTAATGAAAATAGCCTTATCCACATCATTTTCTGTCATTATATTTTCTACGGCATCTTCGGCATACTCTCATAATAAACATAAAGCCATTTTATGGCAGCAATTTCCTCTATTAGCCATAGGTACTATTATTGGCATGCTTGTGGGAACATTTCTTGTACAAAAAATGTCGAACACTTTTTTGCAAATCGTGTTTTGTATTTTCATGATCTATACCATTTATGGTTTGTTAACCAAAAAGAAAGAAACAGAACGCATTGAAAATGTTAAAGATCCTATTGTCTCAAAACCTGCACTAACAAGTGGTGGTTCACTTATTGGTTTTGTCTCAAGCTTTATTGGTATTGCTGGTGGCACTATTACCATACCGCTCTTAAGTCATTGGGGATTTAATACACGTAAATGCATTGCAACTTCATCAATGTTAGGAGTAATTATTGCCCTAATTGGCACAACGATGGGGATTATTTATGGTTGGAACCAAACGAATATTCATGACTATTATTTAGGTTTTGTTTATTTACCTGCATTTGTCGGAATAAGCATTACTAGCGTGCTTTTCGCCCCTGTTGGAGTAAGAGTGGCTTATCGCCTGCCAATTTCCAAAGTCCGCCAAATATTTGCATTATTTTTATTTTTAGTCGTTGTTAAAATGATATATACACTGATTATCGAATAAGAAAAAAACAAAAATACTTTTATATCAATGAAATAAGTAAAATTAGAGATGTTTTTTTATAACCCTGAAATAATCGTATTAATAATAATACTTTCATTTAGCACAATAATGGCTTTACTGCTTTACGCGTCGCTTGGTGGGATATACTCTTATGAGTATAATTAATCAATATGCCTTATAACGATAGATAAAAGATATTTAGCTGTTATTTCAGCAAATTTTTGTTAAAATAATTAGCAAAATAGTAACAAGTTAGTGATTCATTTGCCTCATTTTATCAATTCAGATGATCTTGATGAAATGATTTCAGGCACAAAACCCGAAATAGATAGTATAAAGGAGTACGCAATGTCTTTCGAATTACCAAAATTACCTTATGCGTTAGATGCTCTTGAGCCACATATCTCTAAAGAAACATTAGAATACCACTATGGTAAACATCACCAAACCTATGTAACCAACTTAAACAATCTGGTTAAAGGTACTGATCTAGAATCTAAATCGTTAGAAGAAATCATCAAATCGACTGATGGTGGTATCTTCAATAACGCAGCACAAGTATGGAACCATACTTTCTACTGGAATTGCTTAGCACCAAACGCTGGTGGTGCACCAACAGGTAAAATAGCTGATGCTATCAACAAAGCATTTGGTTCTTTTGAAGAGTTCAAAAAGCAATTTAATGATGCGGCAGCAAAAAACTTCGGTTCAGGTTGGACTTGGTTAGTGAAAAAAGCTGACGGTTCAGTGGCAATTGTTAACACATCTAATGCAGCAACACCAGTTTCAGGTGCAGACAAACCACTGTTAACTGTGGATGTATGGGAACACGCCTACTATATCGATTACCGTAACGCACGCGTGAAATATTTAGAAGAGTTCTGGGCTCTGGTTAACTGGTCATTTGTTGAAGCTAACCTAGCTTAATTGAACTTGATAATCAAAGATGAGTGATTAAGATTCGTTTTTGGTAACATAATAACAAAGGGCCTTGAGCCCTTTGTTATATTCAGATATTCGATAATTTATAATTCAAATTGATCGGATATTTTATAAAACAGAGATTAGAACAACAGCGTTGAAAATATAACGATCATAACAAGTGCTGCTACTGCTGTACTCAAACCAAATTTCAGATCCGTATCCATCTATTCTCCCTCAAAATGATTATAATACACATTATTAACCATAACCTTGTCATGGTTAATTATTATCACATATCAAAATTTGCTAAAATAGCGACCAGTGCACAATTTATAACATTGATTAATACTTTCACTTTTGAGCTAGATCATACAAAATTCACAGCTAATCGCTAAATTATTGCCAGTGTTTGCCCTATGTATGACTATACTGGCAGTTAAACCATAAAATTAGATAAAAGAGACCAATGAAGGTCAGGAGTTTTCCACACCATGGCAACAATAAAAGACGTGGCAAAACGCGCAGGCGTATCAACCACGACTGTTTCTCATGTGATCAACAAAACGCGTTTTGTTGCAGAGAACACACGGGCAGCAGTTTGGGCCGCTATAAAAGAATTAAATTATTCGCCTAGTGCCGTGGCGCGTAGTTTAAAAGTCAATCATACCAAATCTATTGGCCTGTTAGCCACGTCCAGTGAAGCTCCTTACTTTGCTGAAGTGATTGAAGCAGTTGAAAACAGTTGTTATAGCAAAGGCTATACACTGATTTTATGTAATTCACATAATAATCTTGATAAACAAAAAGCCTATTTAGCAATGCTGGCACAAAAACGCGTTGATGGATTATTAGTGATGTGTTCTGAATATCCCGATCACCTTCTCACTCTTTTGGAAGGTTATCGTAATATTCCCATGGTTGTCATGGATTGGGGTAAGGCCCGTGGCGACTTTACAGATACAATTATCGATAACGCTTTTCATGGTGGCTATATCGCTGGCCGTTATCTTATCGAACGAGGTCATCGTGATATCGGTATTATTCCTGGTCCATTAGAGCGCAACACCGGCGGTGGTCGTCTACAAGGCTTTCTAAAAGCCATGGAAGAAGCCAAAATTACAGTAAAAGATGAGTGGATTGTACAAGGTGACTTTGAACCTGAGTCAGGTTATAAAGCGATGTATCAAATGCTAAATCAAAAACAACGCCCTACTGCAGTTTTTTGTGGCGGTGATGTGATGGCAATGGGAGCAATCTGTGCTGCAGATGAGCTAGGTTTACGTGTTCCTTTTGATATTTCAATTGTGGGTTATGACAATATTCGTAATGCACGTTATTTTACCCCTGCATTAACCACTGTCCACCAGCCCAAAGAACGTTTAGGTCAAATGGCCTTATCTATGTTGCTTGATCGCATCGTTAACAAACGTGAAGATGCCCAAACAATCGAAATACACCCTCGATTGGTTGAGCGTCGTTCAGTTGCTGATGGTCCTTTTATCGACTATCGTCGCTAATTCCTATTCAGCTATATAATATCTAGCGAAGCCATTCCTCATTTAAGGTTTGGCTATCTCCAAGATAATCTAACAACCACGTCAAAGCAGGCGATTCACTTTTATCAACCCACGTCAGACAGCATGGACTGTCTGGCAATGGCTGTGCAAGTTTTAAAGTAACTAGCTTACCTTGGGCTATCAATGGCTCAGCACGATGCCAAGGCACCATTCCTACACATAATCCTGCCAACAAACACTCAAGCCCCATATCCCATGTTGGTACAACCATTCTACGTTGGTTATTTAACGCCCAAGTGTCACGCTTTGGTAAACTACGTGATGTATCCTCTAAACATAAACTAGGATAAGGTCGCATTTCATCATCGGTTAATGGGTGTTCTGCTTTAGCTAATGGATGATCAACATGGCAAACACAGCGCCAAGGCATAAAACCCATATCCCTGAAACTATAACGTTCACCAATCGGTGACGCTCTTGTTGCACCAATTGCTAAATCAACACGACCATTAACTAAGGAGTCCCATACCCCATTAAACACTTCTGGGTAGACATACAACTCAATATCAGGAAAATGGCGATAGAAATCGAGAATAAGCTGTTGTGTTCTTTCGGGTTTAACAATGCCATCAACTGCTATACTAAATTGACCACGCCACCCATTGGAAACCTGTTGACATAGGTGTCGAGTGTCATTCATTTTTTTGATAACAGATCGCGCTTCTTTGATGAAAATTTTACCCGCATCGGTTAATTCTACATCACGGTGACGGCGCTCAAATAAAGGAACGGCGAGCCATTCTTCTAATTGCCGAACAGTATAACTAACGGCGGAGGGCACTCTGTGCAATTCTTGAGCAGCGGAGCTAAAACTTCCTGTTCTAGCGACTGCATCAACAACTTCTAAAGAGTATTCTGACCACATAGAGTTTATTCCTTTGAAAATTTTTCACAGCATTAACCAAATATTCCCGTTTCACAAGTAAAATAGGTCTTAGTTACAATACATAAAATGTTCTACATCACATAGCATAGAAAATAAAATGAATACTAAAACATCCACACAATCAAAAACACCTATGAGCTTCATGGTGTACCTAGCAGGTTTAAGTATGCTGGGTTACTTAGCAATTGATATGTACTTACCTGCATTCGGTATGATGCAGCGTGAACTCGCTATCAGCGAAGGCGCTATCAGTAATAGCTTAAGTATCTTTTTATTTGGTTTTGCTGTTGCTCAGTTACTTTGGGGACCACTTTCTGACAAAGTTGGTCGTAAACCTATTCTTCTTATTGGTCTAAGCCTTTTCTCTTTAGGCTGTCTTGGTATGTTGTGGGTTGAAAGTGCAACAGGCTTACTTGCGATGCGCTTCTTACAAGCTTTTGGTGTCTGCTCTGCAGCTGTTATTTGGCAAGCATTAGTTATTGATCGCTTCGATGAGTCTCGCGCACAACACGTTTTTGCTTTAATCATGCCACTGGTTGCATTATCACCCGCACTCGCCCCTTTAATTGGTGCCTCACTATTAAATCACGGTGGCTGGCGTATGATTTTCATGCTACTAATGGCAGTAACACTTGTTTTAATGTTACCAACATTAATGCTGAAAAATATTAAACAAAAATCAGTCTCCGATGCAAACCAATCTACTGCGTCATTTATGACATTACTGAAATCACCTCTATATACAGGTAACGTATTAGTTTACGCTTCTTGTAGTGCAGGTTTCTTTGCTTGGTTAGCAGGCTCACCTATTATTCTTGAGAAAATGGGTTACTCACCACAGGATATCGGTTTAAGCTATATTCCACAAACTATTGCCTTTATGGTTGGTGGTTATGGTTGTCGTATTTTACTGTCAAAAATGACGGGTAAAGCATTATTACCCCTGCTGTTAATTGGTTATGCCGTTAGTATGACTGCATTATACCTTGTTGCTAAATTTACTGAGCCAACATTAACTACGATCTTAATTCCGTTCTGTATTATGGCTGCAATGAATGGTGCATCTTATCCAATCGCTGTATCTAATGCTTTATCAGCTTACCCTGAAATCAGTGGTAAAGCAGCCGCATTACAAAATGCACTACAACTGGGTCTTTGTAGTTTAGCAAGTTTTATCGTGTCTGCGTTTATCAGCCAACAACCGCTTATTAACACCACCGCAATTATGGCGTTAACTGCGATCCCAATGGCAGTTGGTTACTTTATTCAGCGTAATAAATCCGTTAGCAAACACACAATTCAAACAGCAGAATAATCGCACTCATATTTTTGGGAATATTCTTAAAAAGGCTATTTTATAAAAAATGGCCTTTTTATTTCCTAGAGAAAAATAATCTACGTCTCTATACTTACCTATACGCTGTAATAGCGTTTTATTTATTTTTCCTTTCGGATTTTGAGGCATTAAACAGATTATTAGCTGATTATGTCAGATTAGTTGTTTTATTAATTCTATTCGTTCAATTCATATTGAACACAATACCATTTTAATACTGTCAATCTGTACACATCCTTTTTTAGCTTTATGTCTCAAAACCCGCTTAGTTTACGCCGGAGAGTATATGAGTACATCTTGTGTAGAAGAAGGCCGAAAGACCTCTCATGATCCTTATAAAAGGATCGCTATCGAACTATTAACTCATGCAGATATTCGAGTAAATGGCTCTGAACCTTATGATATTCAGGTTCACAATCAAAATTTTTATAAAAGAGTATTGCAACAAGGCTCATTAGGTCTCGGTGAAAGCTATATGGACGGTTGGTGGGATTGTGAGCGACTTGATATATTCTTTCATAAGGTATTGCGTGCAGGCCTTGAAAATAAGCTTCCGCAGAATCTACGTGATATTTTCAAAATTGCAACGGCCCGTCTTTTTAATCTACAAACACAAAAACGTGCATGGATGGTTGGTAAAGAGCATTACGATCTTGGTAATGATTTATTTACATCTATGCTTGATCCTAATATGCAATATTCCTGTGGCTATTGGAAAAATGCAGATAACTTAGCACAAGCTCAAGAACACAAATTAGATCTTATTTGCCGGAAGCTCGATTTAAAACCTGGTATGACTTTATTAGATATCGGTTGTGGTTGGGGTGGGCTTGCCGCTTACGCAGCAAAACATTTCGGTGTTTCTGTCACTGGTGTCACCATTTCTGTTGAACAGCAAAAATTGGCACAAGCACGATGCCAAGAACTTGATGTTAATATTATTTTAGAAGATTATCGCGATTTACATGAACAATTTGATCGCATCGTTTCTGTCGGTATGTTTGAGCATGTTGGCCCTAAAAATTATGCAACGTACTTTAAAGTAGCTCGTCGTAACTTAAAAGAAGACGGTCTATTTTTATTGCATACCATTGGATCTAATCGCGATAAAGTGAATGTAGATAGTTGGATAAGTAAATATATCTTTCCTAATGGTTGCTTGCCATCGATTCAAAAAATCGCACATGCAATGGACGGTAAGTTTGTAATGGAAGATTGGCACAACTTTGGTGCTGATTATGATAAAACTCTAATGGCATGGTATCAGCGCTTTTTAACCTGTTGGCCAGAGATTGAATCAAATTATACACCGCGCTTTAAACGCATGTTTAGCTATTATCTAAATGCCTGTGCTGGTGCATTTAGAGCCAGAGATATTCAATTATGGCAAATCATGTTAAGCCCTAAAGGGCAAGTTGGTGGTTTACAAATTCCACGTTAATTTTAATTAAAAACAAAAAAGCCAGTTTAATCAATGAACTGGCTTTCTTTTTACTTTAGCTTAAAAAGCAACAAAGCTAATAAGTCATAATGTTATTATTACTCTTCGTTTTCACTTTGCTGTGCTGCTAATAAAGCTTGTTGCTGTGCCATAACACGTTCGACTGTATCCACAATCGCTTGAGTTTGAGGATCAAGTTCAATATTCACTTTATCGCCAAGACGTTTACAACCGAGTGTCGTTCTGTCTCGTGTTTCTGGAATAAGATGGACACAGAATCGGTTATTAACCACATCACCAATAGTCAGACTAATACCATCAATACCGATAAAGCCTTTATGCAAAATGTATTTCATCAGCGATTTATCGAAGATACGAAACCAAATTTGTAAATTGTTTTCTGAAGTAATAATTTTGGCAACTTCGGCGGTTGTGACAATATGACCAGACATCACATGCCCGCCTATTTCATCGCCGTATTTAGCTGCGCGTTCAATATTAACTTCAGAGCCCACATTTAATTCACCAAGGTTAGTGAGACGTAACGTCTCTTTCACTAAATCAAAGCTAATGTGCGTACCTTCAATTTTAGTAACCGTTAAACAGCAACCATTATTCGCAATAGAGGCTCCTGTTTCTAAGTTACCGACTAACTCTTTCGGTAATTCAATGATATGGGTACGAAAATCGCCTTTATCTTCTATAGCAATAACTCGCCCTTTTCCCTGAACAATACCTGTAAACATCTTACATCTCCTTGGGTAGATAAACTGGTAAACTCAATTTAGGCTTATGCTAGTTAGAATAACATAGCTCTTATTAATACAAAGGAACAATTATCGTATTTATTCCTTGCTGAGAACTGCCGTTAAATATAACGTAAAAACACCTAATAAATTATCAAAATCCTGTGTTTAAAAAGCTAAGCATCTTTCATTGCTAATTAAACTTTTATCATTAGAATATGCGTTCTTGAGGATCTCTTTACGCCATTTTAACAATACGGCGTTTATTCTCTTCCTTTCCTTCCTTTTTCTTATAATAAATAAAGGTGTATGCGTGCAGAAGTACATAAAAGAAGCGCGTAGCTTACTTGCTTTAGGCATCCCCGTTATCATCGCGCAATTTTCCCAAACGGCAATGGGTGTGGTTGATACTGTTATGGCGGGTGCTGTAAATGCCACAGAAATGTCTGCGGTAGCAGTAGGTACGTCTATTTGGTTGCCAACGATTTTATTAGGTCAAGGCATATTAATGGCATTGACGCCAATCGTTGCTCAATTAAATGGATCAGGACAACGAAAACATATTGCAGATCGTACACAGCAAGGTTTTTGGCTCGCCACATTCTTGTCTATTATGGTAATTGCCGTTCTTTATAACAGCCGATTTATTATTGAAGCACAACATGATATCGACCCTGAATTAGCTGAAAAAGCGATTGGTTTTATTCATGCCATTATGTGGGGAGCACCTGGTTGTCTTTATTATCAAGTATTAAGAAGTCAGTGTGAGGGATTATCCAAAACAAAACCCGGTATGATCATTGGTTTTATTGGCTTGTTGATTAATATCCCTGTGAACTATGCCTTTATTTACGGTAAATTTGGTGCACCACAATTAGGCGGCATTGGTTGTGGTGTTGCGACCGCCTCTGTTTTTTGGGCAATGTTCTTGATGATGCGTTATTACGTGCGTCGTGCTCCCACACAGCGCGATGTTATGCCTAAAAAACGGTTTGTTAGCCCTGAGTTAAATACGATAAAGCGTATTACCTTTTTAGGGTTACCCGTTGGATTAGCACTCTTCTTTGAGGTGACTTTATTTGCTGTTGTTGCACTGTTAGTCTCGCCTTTAGGCGTTACAGCTGTTGCCAGTCATCAAATCGCACTTAACTTTAGTTCACTGATGTTCATGTTCCCTCTTTCATTGGGAATAGCAGCAACCATTCGTGTGGGTTATAACTTAGGACAACGATCTACAGAGCAAGCGCGTATCTCTGCGATCACGGCACTTGCCGTCGGGTTAATGCTTGCCAGCTGTACCGCTATTTTTTCTATTATCTTTAGAGAAAAAATTGCCTTAATGTATAACGACAATCTTGAAGTGGTAACATTAGCTTCTCACTTAATGTTATTTGCTGCCCTTTATCAGTTATCAGATTCGGTGCAAGTTATTGGCTCGGGTGTGTTACGTGGGTATAAAGATACACGTTCTATCTTCTTTATTACTTTTATTGCTTATTGGATCATTGGTCTGCCTTCAGGTTATATCTTAGGGCGTACTGATTATTTTGTTGAAGCGATGGGTCCTGCGGGTTTCTGGATTGGCTTTATTCTTGGTTTAACGGCTTCAGCCATTATGATGGGATCTCGCATTTGGTGGATCCAGCGTCAATCTGATGAAGTGGTGTTATTACGCTCAGAGCGTTAAACGAAAAGGTTAATTTGGCAAGGGAATGACACAAATATCAACAAATAGCTTTAAATACGAGCAGTTGAGTATAAATTTGTGTTTTTCCTCTTGCCAGAATCGGATCATCTCGTTAATATTCGTTCCCGTTGTTACCCAGAATAGATAATGCGTCCATAGCTCAGTTGGTTAGAGCACCACCTTGACATGGTGGGGGTCGGTGGTTCGAGTCCACTTGGACGCACCATTTATTTTTCAACAACATCTCAATACAGTGCGTCCATAGCTCAGTTGGTTAGAGCACCACCTTGACATGGTGGGGGTCGGTGGTTCGAGTCCACTTGGACGCACC
>NZ_JBEEUL010000001.1:894646-993176 GCF_040139345.1 Proteus sp. fly-1067
ATTTCTCTTTATCCTTTTTTCTAATATTTTCTCATCTTACCTACCCTACAAAATAATTAATTCAGCTTGCAAAAATTTATTGCGCAACAAAACGTTTAAAAAACAAGCAGTCAGCACCGTATTTTGATCACATCACTTAAATTTACCTTTTTTCGATTTTCTTCATAGAAATTAACCTCTATAATACGAAACATAATTTTGTTGAAAGGTTTCAGCGTATTGATTTACGGGCATCTTTAGAAAACAGAACAAATGAAACGTGATAGACTATAATGTAAGATGTCTACCAACCATTGATACAAAATAGTGACAAGTTTTTTATGGTGTTGCTAGATCATTAACATGTTGCGCAACTTATCCATTAGAGATGAGTTTACATATTCTGTTTCGCACAGTTGATTAAAAATAGCGACATTAACCCTTATTCATCCATTACAATACAACCATTAAATAGACTGCCATGAAAAAGACAAAAATTGTTTGCACCATCGGACCAAAAACCGAATCTGAAGAAAAACTGAATCAATTACTGGACGCAGGCATGAATGTTATGCGTCTAAACTTCTCTCACGGTGACTATGAAGAGCATGGCAACCGTATCAAAAACCTGCGTAACGTATGTGCTAAAACAGGCAAAAAAGCCGCTATTTTATTAGATACTAAAGGCCCAGAAATCCGCACCATCAAATTAGAAGGTGGTAACGATGTCGCTTTAGTTGCTGGCCAAACTTTCACTTTTACTACAGACAAATCTGTTGTTGGTAATAAAGATCGTGTAGCTGTAACTTATGAAGGTTTCGCAAAAGATTTAACCGTTGGTAATACTGTATTAGTTGATGATGGTCTTATCGGTATGAAAGTAACAAAAGTTACTGATACTGAAGTTGTTTGTGAAGTTTTAAACAACGGTGACTTAGGTGAAAACAAAGGTGTTAACTTACCGGGCGTTTCTATCGGTTTACCCGCATTAGCTGAAAAAGATAAACAAGATCTTATCTTTGGTTGCGAACAAGGCGTTGATTTCGTTGCAGCATCATTCATTCGTAAACGTTCTGATGTTGAAGAAATGCGTGCACACTTAAAAGCACACGGTGGCGAAAACATCATGATCATCTCAAAAATTGAAAACCAAGAAGGTTTAAACAATTTTGATGAGATCTTAGAAGCTTCTGACGGTATCATGGTTGCTCGTGGTGACTTAGGTGTTGAGATCCCTGTTGAAGAAGTTATCTTTGCACAAAAAATGATGATTGAAAAATGTAACGCTGCGCGCAAAGTAGTTATCACTGCAACGCAAATGTTAGATTCAATGATCAAAAATCCACGCCCTACTCGTGCTGAAGCAGGTGACGTTGCGAATGCTATCTTAGATGGTACTGACGCGGTTATGCTGTCAGGTGAAAGTGCAAAAGGTAAATACCCAGTAGAAGCGGTAACTATCATGGCAACTATCTGTGATCGTACAGACCGTATCATGCAATCTCGCCTTGATTACAAACAAACCGCTGCAAAATTACGCGTCACAGAAGCAGTTTGTCGCGGTGCGGTAGAAATGGCTGAAAACTTAGATGCACCTCTGATTGTTGTTGCAACTTTCGGTGGTAAATCAGCTCGTTCTATCCGTAAATATTTCCCAACTGCGCCAATCTTAGCATTAACAAACAACGAAGAAACTGCTCGTCAACTTCTATTAGTTAAAGGTGTAACAACTCAATTAGTTAATGAAATTTCTTCTACTGATGACTTCTACCGTATCGGTAAAGAAGCCGCATTAGCGAGTGGTTTAGCTCATGCTGGTGATCGCGTTGTTATGGTAACAGGCGCATTAGTTGATAGTGGTACAACAAATACTTCATCTGTTCACGTTCTGTAGTTTGCACAGTATATTAATTGTTCAAAACGCCGCTTTTTAAGTGGCGTTTTTTATTATTCACCCACATCTCGTTTATTTATTCACTTTTCTTTACCACTTCTTCTATCCTTTTAGTAAGCCTTTTATTCATATACGCTAAATAAGGATATAAAATGCCTGATGATAAAATAAATACTAATGTCTTCGCTTGTACTACCCTCGCGATTAAAGATAAAAAAAATCGTATTTACCATGGTAGAACAATGGAGTTCTCAACAGATAAACCCGCTTCAATATTTGCATATTATCCTAAAGCACATACTTTCCAACAGAATGCACCAGACGGTACACCAGGGCTAAAATATGCCGTTAAATACCCTTTTATTGCCATTACAGCCCCCATTAATTTAGAAGGGACAAAAGACGTACTTGAGGGCGTCAATACTCAAGGTCTTTCTTTTAGCTTAAATATGCTTCCTGATTCAAAGCTCGATGATATTACCCCGCAAGATTACTCAACGTCAGTACCTATTGCGGCAATCGGTGAATGGGCTTTAGCACAATATGCAACCGTTGAAGAGTTAAGGAAAGCCATTCCTAAAACGGCTTTTTGGTCACAAAAACTATTACTTTTACGCAACTTACCCAGCCCTTTTCATTATGCTTTTTATGATAAAACAGGAGCTTGCATTGTTGTTGAGGTTTCAGAAGGGAAATTGCATATTTATGATAATCCTACTTATTGCATGACCAATGGCCCATTATTCCCATGGCATCTTACTAACTTAAATAATTACACTCACCTTTCTAATGTTAATATTTCCACCAGCACATTGGGAAATATTAAAGTCAAACAACCAGATAGTGGAATTGCTTTAGCTTCCTTACCAAGCTCTGATACTTCTGTCGATAGATTTATTCGTGCGGTTTACTATACAACGTATTATCATCAGGTGTCTGATCCTGATATACAACTTGTTGAATTAGCACATATCATGAACCGTTTCGATCGCCCTAAAAATTCCACAATCGATCCATTGCTAGGCCATGATACGTTAAAAGCGCTTCATACAAGTGAATTTTCAGTGTGGACAACGCTCACCGATTTAGAACGAGGAATACTCTTTTTTAGAGGGTATAACAATCTTAACTTTCAAAAGTTTACGCTTGAAGCATTTAAAAATGAAGCAGAACCTATTTTCATAAAAGTAAATTTAGAAGGTCATTTATAGATAAAAGCGTGAGCAATAATAAAAAAGGACAGATAATATATTTTTCTATCAGACTTTTATGAATAAAATTCTTTTGTGAAATAACACGCATTTTTTGTACTGAATATTTGCGTTTTAGGTGTTATTTTTTCTATTGTTCAGTTAATGAGTAAGTAGAATATAGTAAATAAATCCAGCATTTTCTTATATCTGTGCCATACTTATTAATGGTTTCATATAAATGCTACTTGTTCCTTTACACAAATTAATAATAGAGGTTGTAACTATGAAAGCGAAACTTGTACTAGGTGCGGTAATTCTGGCTTCAGGCTTATTAGCAGGTTGTTCTTCTAGTAATAATGCACAGTTAGATCAAATCTCTTCTGATGTAAGTAGCCTGAACTCTCAAGTTCAACAACTAAGTAGTGATGTACAATCTGCGCGTGCTGAAGCTAAATCAGCTTATGACGAAGCAGCTCGTGCTAATCAACGTTTAGATAACCAAGTCACTACTTATAAAAAGTAATTTGACTCACCAATAAGCTGAAAACAGCTTTAGGTAAGCATTAATAGCAAAGCCCTAACAATGTTAGGGCTTTGGTTTTTATAAGGTTTTTAATTATTATTAAGTGTATCAATGCCAAAAGCTTTTATACGCTCATTTAAATTAAGATTCGTTGCTAGGTATGAGTTATATCTGATATTTTTGTCTGTTTGAGTAGATATCTGACTAAATGTATCCTTAATTTTATCAACATTTTTTTGTTGATTTTTCGTCAGTACAAAATATTCCATGTCACTGACTTTGAATACTTTGAGTAAGATACTCTGGAGCTAACCTTATCAGGCAAAGTCTCTATTTCAATTAACTCATATGCCCTACATCCCTCTTTAGGAATGACTCGCTGAAGAAGCTCCTCGCACATTAATTGAATATTTTCACTTTTTAGCTTTTTATCCCCAATTAAAAATGTTTTACAGCTATTTATCACCTGAGATAACTTATTAAATAGCAAACCAGAATTATCCGCCATGCTAGGCGTGATACTGTTATTTCTCTTTATCAGATTTTCATTATTAGCTGAAACTCTCATTAAATTTCCTTATTATCAGTAAAATAATATTACTTATAGTAAGGTATCTTTAACGCTATTGATTTTATAAAGCAGTCTTTTGCTACTTATAAACTATCATTCAAACTTAGTAGACTGTAACCTCTACAGGAATACCAGAACGACGAATAAGCTCTGCATCGACTTTATCTTTATCGACTTTGCCACTTTCATACCAAGCATTAAATTGCTTTGTAAATGTAAAAGGCATGGTTTGGGGGTCGTCATTCTCATTGCGTGATAGTGGCTGATGGACTTCAATAAATTGCCTACCGTCTGCAGTTTCAGTAAATTTAATCGGTTTATTGATAACCTGAACTCGGCTTCCTTTGGGTACAACATTAAATAATGTCTCAATATCATTCGGACGTAAACGAATGCAACCTGAGCTCACTCTTAAACCGATACCAAAATCAGCGTTAGTACCATGAATAAGGTATTCGCCCCTGCTATGAGCCAATCTTAACGCATAAGCCCCCATAGGGTTTTCAGGGCCAGCAGGAACAACCGCCGGCAATGTTATCCCTTTTGCCGCATAATTTTTGCGAATATTGGTCGTTGGTGTCCAAGTGGGATCTTTTATAAGTTGGGAGATAGAAGTCACCATTTCAGGTGTTTCACGCCCTAATTGACCAATACCGATAGGATAAACATCAACCGTACCACCTTTTTTGGGATAATAATAAAGGCGCAATTCGGCAAGATTGATAACAATACCTTTTCGTACAGTGTCCGGTAAAATCATCTGTAACGGGATCGTTAATGCCTTACCAGCATCGGGTAAAAGAGGATCAATTGCTGGGTTTGCTTCCATCATATTGAGCAATCCCACTTGATATTCAGACGCTATCGCTTCTAGTGAACGCTTATCATCCGGCACAATGTAAGATTGATTATTACCAATAATACGCTGGCCATCATCGGGTAATAGGTATTCTGTAGCATAAGATAAGTGACTACTCATTCCTAATAGCGATGCACCCAAGAGAGTTAACCATTTTTTCATCGTTTATCCCGTGTGTTAGAAATAAAATAAACTGACTATTATGATGATAACATTATCATTGTTATGCTATTCATATAATTAGTCAGTTTAGATCATTAATGAGGGATAAGATAACATTTACGCTACAGTGTATTCTGAAAAACGCCTAATAAGCGTTGTCACCATTGCATGTAAACCTTGTGTTCTAGATGGCGTTAAGTGACTTTCTAGTGCTAATGATGAGAAATAATGTTTTACATCCGTCGCTAAAGCTTGCTCAACTGTTTTACCTTGGAATAAGATAATAACCAAGGCGACTAACCCTTTAACAATGCCTGCATCACTATCACCAGCAAGGATAAGTTGTTTATTCTCATTAAGAGAAACAGCAATCCAAACTTGGCTTTGGCAACCTTCAATAAAGTTAGCTGAAATACGTTGTTCTTCTGTTAGAGAAGGAAGACGCTCACCTAGCTCCATCATATAAAGATAACGTTGTTCCCAATCCTGACAACGAGAGAAATTGCGTAATAATTTTGCTTCATCTGGCAAATTGGCAACTGCCATGAATAACCTCTTTGTTTTAATCTTTAACCTAATAGCATTTCGACACGCAATAATGCATTAACCAGTGCATCTATATCGTTTTTATTAGTATACAACCCAAGAGATGCACGACACATTGCAGGAACCTGATAATAATCCATAATTGGCATAGCACAATGATGCCCAGTACGGATCGCAATACCATAATTATCAAGAAAAGCACCTACATCATAAGCGTGATGTTTACCTAAATTAAAGGCTATCACACCTTGGCGAGAATCATTGCCATACAGCGTTAATGATTTTACTTTTTGTAGCTGCTCTTGTGCATACTTCATTATACTATTTTCATATTTCGCAATATTATTCATGCCTAAATCTGAAAGATAATCTAATGCTGCACCTAACCCAATCATCCCCATAATGTTAGGCGTACCCGCTTCAAAACGCCAAGGCGCATCCGCATAGGTAATATCACCATTGATATGGACATGTTTTATCATTGCACCACCACCTTCCCAAGGTGGCAATTCATCGAGAACTACCTTTTTACCGTACAACAAACCAATTCCTGTTGGTCCATAAAGCTTATGAGCACTACAAACAAAAAAGTCACAATCAAGTTGTGAAACATTAATGGGTTGATGCATTACGCTCTGCGCACCATCAACCAAGATATGTAATTCACCACCTTGTTGAGAAGCATATTGCCGAGCATCATAAATAATGTTTGCAACTGGGTTCACTGTGCCTAATACATTTGATTGATGAGTAATACTAAGTAATTTTGTTCGCTCATCAATTAAACTAGGTAACTGACTTAAGTCCAGCGTACCATCTTGTAATAACGGTAAAATGCGAACATGAAAACCATACTGTTTTGCCAGCATATACCATGGAACAATATTCGCATGGTGCTCCATTTCTGTGATGATGATATTGTCACCATCATTTAAAAATCGTTGGCTATAAACATTTGCAATTAGGTTGATCCCTTCCGTTGTTCCTTTAACAAAAACAATCTCTTCTTCGCTATTGGCACCTAGAAAATCACAGGCTTTTTTACGGACATTTTCAACCAACGTTGTCGCATTTGCACTTAACGTATGAATGCCGCGATGAACCGCGGCATATTGTGTTAAGGCAAACTGTTTTTCATGTTCAATGACGCAAGCCGGTTTTTGAGCACTTGCGGCACTGTCGAGGTAGACCAGTGGTTTTCCTTTCACTTGTTGTGAAAGAATTGGAAAGTCATCTCGCGCTTTTTCAATGGAATGCGTCATAATGCCTTATTTTATACCTCTAATAAGCGCTGATTAATTCTGTCTAATACAAGCGATTTAATCACTTTATTTTCTAACGATTCAGTTAATTCAGCAGCAAATGCATGAATAATCATTTTACGAGCATCACTTAAAGGGATGCCGCGTGAGCGTAAATAAAACAACTGTTCATCATCAATTCTACCCACTGTAGCGCCATGGCTACATTTTACATCGTCGGCATAAATTTCAAGTTGTGGTTTAGTATCGATTTGCGCCTTATCACCCAGCAACAGATTGTTATTCGTCATTTGACCATCTGTTTTTAATGCTTGTGGCGTAACAGTGATCATACCGTTAAATACGGCCTTTCCTGCATCCATTGCAATACTTTTATGTAGTTGACGACTTTGGCAATTTTTCTCACCATGAACCAACCAAGTACGAGTATCAGCAATTTCTCCGGCCTTAGGTAATACAACGCTATTCATCGAAAGCTCTGTATTTTCACCTTTTAGCGCAGAGCTAGTATGGTGCCGACTGAGTTTAGCGCCCAATAAGAAAGCATAACTATTAACACGAGCATCACGACCAATAGTCAGATCGTTATGCGCAAAGTGCTGACTTTCTGCATTTTCAAAACTTAATTTGATATGGCTAAAAGAGGCATTATCACCAATCGTTGCCGTTAATCTCGCGCCAGTAAAATGACGATTTTCATTATTACTGCTGATATAATGCTCAATGACCTGCATTTGTGTATTAGCACCCACATCAAGATGAAAACGATAATTCGCGTTATTCACCTTAGCACCATGCTCACCTTGTGTAATATTAAGGATATAAAGCGGTTTATCCGCAATAACACCGTTTTTCAGTGTAATAAGCAAAGGGTGTGGCGCTAAACTTTCAACTAAATGCAGAAAAATTTCACCATTGACGGCCTCAGGTAGCTCACTCTGATTATCAAGTAAGGTCACCTGATAAGGGCCGAATTCTTTACTACTTTCTGTTGGCGAAAACGTACCATTCACCATTACAACACGATAGCAATCAAGTGCTAAAGCATGTTTAGTAATTAAGCTTTGCACATCAAAAGGGGGTAACTGTTGATAACTTTGGCTTAACGTCTCATCTAATGGTGTATAGTGCCAATCTTCATGGCGATAAATAGGAAAACCTACTTTCTCAACTTGCAACCAATGATTACGAGCGTTGAAGTTATCGTCACCTTTACGTTGATGATATAACTCAGAAAATATTTTTAGTGCTTGTTGATTACGTAATTCAACTTGGCGCTGCTTTTCACGCTTTTCATTGAGGGTCAATAAGCCAGCCATAACCTTGTTCCTCCAATTTTTGCGCCAATGAAAAATCACCTGATTTAATGATTTTTCCCTGATAAAGCACATGTACAAAATCAGGTTTAATATAATCAAGAATACGTTGATAGTGTGTTACAACAATAAACGCACGTTTACCATCACGTAGGCTATTAACACCATTAGACACGATTTTTAATGCGTCAATATCAAGACCGGAGTCTGTTTCATCTAAAATGCACAGTTCTGGTTCTAGGGCGGCCATTTGCAAAATATCGTTACGTTTTTTCTCACCACCTGAGAAGCCCACGTTAACAGAACGTGTTAACAAATCTTGAGGCATATCCAGTAATTTGATTTTATCTTCAATAAAATCTTCAAAATCAAAGCGATCTAATGGCTCTTGTCCACGATATTCTCTTACCGCATTCACTGAAGATTGTAAGAAAAACTGATTACTGACACCGGGGATTTCAACAGGGTATTGAAATGCCATAAAAATACCCTCACCTGCGCGATCTTCAGGTTCTAATTCTAATAAATCTTTATTTTTGAAAGTAATAGAACCTTCATCTACTTCATATTCTTCACGGCCAGCGAGTGTTGCGGATAAGGTACTTTTACCTGAACCATTTGGCCCCATAATCGCATGAACTTCACCTGCACGAACTTGCAAATCTAGCCCTTTCAGGATTTCATTGCCTTCAACACTGACATGTAAATTTTTAATATCTAACATAATATATGCCTTAGGTATCGTTACACCCAGAATTTGATTAATACTTAACCAACGCTATGTTCTAAGCTGATTGCTAATAATTTTTGTGCTTCTACAGCAAATTCCAGCGGTAATTCTGAGAACACGTCTTTACAAAACCCGTTTACAATCATTGAGATTGCATCATCTTCACTTAATCCACGTTGACGACAATAAAACAGTTGATCTTCACCAATACGTGACGTTGTCGCTTCGTGTTCAAGCTGTGCTGAGTTATTCATTACCTCAACATATGGAAAAGTATGTGCGCCACATTGCGTACCAATTAACATAGAATCACATTGTGTAAAATTACGGGCATTTTTTGCACCAGGGAGGACTTTCACAAGTCCACGGTAACTATTTTGACTTTTACCCGCTGAAATACCTTTAGAGATAATGGTTGATTTGGTATTTTTGCCAATATGGATCATCTTAGTACCGGTATCTGCTTGTTGATTACCGTTAGTTAGAGCAACCGAGAAAAATTCAGCCGTAGAATTATCCCCTTTTAAAATCACGCTTGGGTATTTCCAAGTGATTGCAGAGCCCGTTTCTGACTGCGTCCACGACATCTTGGCATTTTCGCCTTCGCAGATAGCGCGTTTAGTTACAAAGTTAAGAATGCCACCTTCACTATCGCCACCAGAGAACCAGTTTTGTACAGTAGAATATTTTACTTCAGCATCTTTATGAATAATGACTTCAACCACAGCAGCGTGAAGTTGATAACTATCACGAACCGGCGCTGAACAACCTTCGATATAACTGACATAACTGCCTTCATCAGCGACCAAAATAGTTCGTTCAAATTGACCTGTTTGAGCCGCATTAATACGGAAATAAGTCGATAACTCCATTGGGCAACGTACCCCTTTTGGAATATAGACAAAAGTTCCATCAGACGCGACGGCAGCATTCAGTGCGGCAAAGTAGTTATCATGGCTTGATACAACAGTACCTAAATACTGACGCACTAAATCAGGGTATTCTTGAATAGCTTCGCTAAATGAGCAGAAAATAATGCCATGTTCAGCAAGCTCTTCACGATATGTAGTTGAAACTGAAACAGAGTCAAAAATTGCATCAACCGCAACCGCTTGCCCTTCTCTTACAGGAACACCCAGTTGGTTAAAGGCATCTTCAACTTCTTTAGTTAAATAATCTTGCACAGCTTGCTTATCACTAGTTACTGCTTCATTTGTACCACCAGCACAACTGCCGTTAGCACAACATGAACTGCAAGAAGGTGCAGAATAATAGCTATAATCTTGGTAATTAAGCGATGGATAATCCGCTTTTAGCCAATGTGGCTCTTCCATTTCTAGCCAATGCCGATATGCATCTAAACGAAATTCCAGCATCCACTCTGGCTCGTTTCTTTTTGCCGATATTGCACGTACAACCGCTTCATTTAATCCTTTTTCTAAGGTGTCAGTTGATATATCGGTATAAAAACCTTCTTTATAGTGGTGATCGCTTAGCCATCCCTGAACTTCATCACCAATTTCAACATTGCTCTGAGACATAATCTGACTTCACTATGTTATACCCCAAAGCTCTCACCACATCCGCAGACGTTTTGAGCTTTAGGATTATTAAATTTAAACATTTGATTAAGTCCTTCACGAACATAATCAACAACAAGCCCATCGATGAATGGCATTGCTTTCAATGAAACAAACAGTTTTGCGCCATTATGTTCATACACAATATCATCTTCATTAGGGCCTGCTACGAGTTCAATAACATAACCATACCCAGTACAACCAGAGGGTTTGATATTTAAGGAAAGCCCCTGTTTTTCAGGGTTTTTCTCAACTAAATGGCAAATATGTTTTGCTGCATCATCCGTCAGTACAATGCCTTGCCAAGCTGTGTCGTTAAGAGAAAAAGTTTCAACGTTGTTTGTCATTTCTGACCTCATTTCGAAAGGAGATTGATATCTTTCCTGACACTAATGGTAATGATAACCCTTATCACTTCAACCATGTCTTTTGAAAGGATATTATGCAAATGTATGTTTTTTGTTCTATTATTGCGTTAAATTTGTTAAATTTTATTTTTAACGCTATGTAATATATCACTTTTGTCTTTTTTTATAACAAAAAATAAAACTTTTAATTTTTCTTATAATTCGCACAATAAGCATATAAGTTGCAATATAAATGCACTTTATATGTTATCACTGAAATCGAGAGAAAAAAGCATAAAAATATGTATCTACACGATGGTATTTACAATACAGACATTTCATTTTTATGCTTGTCATGAGGGATAAGATAGCACCACTGATGGAATAACTTCTTATTGTATTGTGTGTTTGCTGAACTTATTTATTAATTGAAATGGTTTGAATATGTTCTCTTGTACATTCAATAAGTTGTTTGTATTTTTGCTTGTTCGACTGGCTATTTATCGTACTAATAAATTGCAATTGCCAAACGCGATTAGTGCTAAGGTCTGCCACTAAAACACCTTCATAGCTCACATTTTCTCTTGCCATATTTCCTTCAAAAAGAACATGACGGCTTTCAACATTTGGAATGGTTAATGGTTTTATTGATGTGAAAATCTCATTCATACCATCAATTATCGCAATATTATCAATGATGCCTTGTGCTCCAGCATCCACATCGTAAGTCATTGCATCGGCCATTTTAAAATAAACCAGACGAACTTCCGACAAATCACAAATAGGATTTGATTTATAAACTATCATTTCTGTTGTAACGTCCTGAACATTATCAGGCAATATTTTAAAATAGTTTTCAGTATCTTCTCTGCTCATTGAAAATGAAGTGGGATACGCCATATTAAAACCAGAAATATTTTGTACTGGAATATTACTTATATTGTTACTCGCTTTAGAGGTAGAATTATTATCACATCCGGTGAGTAATAAACCTGCAATTAATAATGCTGCGGTGTTGAGTTTTGAAATAGTTAACATTGTGAGCGTCTTTTCTTTTATTATGAAGATAATGATTATCATTAAAAATAAAGTCTAAATAAAGAATAATTTCTATTTTCGTTCTCTATTTTTATTCTTTTTCTCATTACCTATAAACATAAAAACGCACAAAGCGAGTATTTCACTTTGTGCGTTTAATTTTTTACTTTCTTAAGAAATAACCGATGTGGTTAACCTTGAAATACACACTTGACGATCCTCATCATCAAATATTTCTATTGACCACACTTGATGAGAACGCCCTAAATGAATAGGTTTACATACCCCTCTCACCTTACCTTCTCTGGCTGAACGAATATGATTGGCATTAATTTCTAAACCCACAATTTTCTGTTCTCCTTCGGTACAAAGATACCCAGCAACCGATCCTAGTGTTTCAGCTAAAACAACAGAAGCGCCGCCATGCAACAAACCTAAAGGTTGTTTTGTACGATGATCAACAGGCATTGTTCCTTCAAGATAATCATCACCGAGGCACGTTAATTCAATACCTAAATGGCTCATCATATTGTTTTGGCCAATATGATTAAGATGCTCGATTGTCGTTTCACGTTTCCATATCATGGCATAATCTCCAATAGCGCCTGTAGTGGGTGTTTAAGCTCAATATTATCAATACGTTTTACTTGGCTACGACACGAATACCCTGTGCTTAAGCAACGCATTGTCGGCAATGTTTTTAGTGCATTACCCCATGAGAGTTGGTAAATGCCTAATGAGTTTTCATAATTGTTCAGTTCATGTCCATAAGTACCAGCCATTCCACAACATCCAGTGCTTACAAATTCGAGTTGTTGCCCATAACGTTGGAAAATTGTCTGCCACTGTTTCATACTTTGTGGTAGTGCCGTCACTTCCGTACAATGCCCGAAAAGATACCATTTTTCAGCATCATCGCGAACAGCCATTGGTTCACTCACTAATTTATTTAACCATTCATGAACGAGCTGAACATTAAAATCACCACGCTTATCACCCAGTATTTCACGATATTCATCGCGATAACAAAGCACTAATGCGGGATCAACTCCCACCATTGGAATGTCTAATTTTGCAACACGATTAAGCATAATTGATGTTTTTTGTGCTGTTTTACTAAATTTTTGTAAAAAGCCTTTAATATGTTGCGCCTTTCCATTAGGTGAAAAAGGCAGTAAAACAGGTTTAAACCCAATTTTTTCAATGAGTTTGATAAAATCTGCGACCACTTTTGCATCGTAATAGCTAGTAAAAGGATCTTGCACCACCAACACATAATGACTTCGTTGCTTATCTGATAAACGTTCTAAATCTTCTAACGTCATATCTAGAGCGTGGTGACCAGCTAGTTGTTGTTTTAATGTTGGCGATGACAGTAACGGTAAATCTACCATTCCTATGGTATGTTTACTTAATGACTGCACCAAAGGCTGCTTCATAAAGAAATTAAAGAATTCCGGCGCTTTAGCCATGATAGGAGTTGTTAATTCAACATTCGCAACAATATGATCTTTTAATGGCCGTAAGTAGCGCTGGTGGTACAATTCAGTAAATTTAGAACGAAATGACGGTACGTCAATTTTAATCGGACACTGAGTTGAACAGGCTTTACAAGCTAAACAGCCATTCATAGCCGCTTTTACTTCATGAGAAAAGTCATATTCGCCACGTTTGGCTTTCCATGTATTACGTGTTTTTTCAATCAAACTTCTTAAGCTAGGTTTGTTATTTTCTAGGCTAGATCCAAGTTGTTTTGGGTTAACACCTTGCTCTGTTAATAAGCGTAGCCACTCCCTTACAAGTGTAGCTCGCCCTTTGGGTGAATGAATGCGTTGCCCACTAATTTTCATGGAAGGACACATCGGGCTTTTCGCATCAAAATTAAAGCAAAGCCCATTACCATTACAGTCTAAAGCCCCTTTAAAATCTTGACGGACAGATAAAGGGATGGTGCGATCAAAGGTGCCTCGTTTAATGGTATCAACTTGTTTCATAGGTTCATCAACCTCTAACGGAGGGCAGATTTTCCCAGGATTAAGTCGATTTCGAGGATCAAACACCGTTTTTATCTGGCGAAGTTCGTGATAGAGCGTTTCACCAAAAAATTCAGGGCTGTATTGCGCTCTAAAGCCTTTTCCATGTTCACCCCAAAGTAACCCACCATATTTGGCTGTTAACGTAACAATGTCATCTGAGATAGATTTCATCAGCAATTCTTGTTGTGGATCGCACATATCAAGTGCAGGTCTTACGTGCAATACACCCGCATCAACATGCCCAAACATGCCATAATTGAGTTGATGACTGTCAAGTAACGCTCTAAATTCTGTAATATAATCAGCAAGATGTTCTGGTGGTACACAGGTATCTTCTACAAAAGGAATAGGCTTTGCTTGCCCTTTTGCATTACCTAATAAACCAACCGCTTTTTTACGCATGGCATAAATGCGGTTAATATCCGCTAAATCATCACACACTTGATAACCAATAACACCGCTTTGTCCCTCTTTCATTAATGAGTCTAAACGCTGACATAATGATGTAACTTGAGAATGAATTAATGCTTCATCATCCCCCGCAAACTCAACAATATTAAGGCCTTGCATATCTTTATCTGCCACATCCGTGATCAGTTCTTTGACGGAATGCCACACAATATCTTCACGAGCAAGATTCAAGACTTTGGAATCAACGGTTTCAACAGAAAGTGCATTGGCTTTAACTAAAAAAGGTGCGTTACGCAATGCAGAATCAAAAGAATCATATTTTACATTTACTAAGCTACGTTGTTTAGGAATGGGCGTGATATCCAGCGTTGCTTCAGTAATAAATGCCAGTGTACCCTCTGAACCGGTTAAAATTCGCGTTAAATCAAAGCGTTTCATGTCATCACTAAAAACATGACGCAAATCATATCCCGTTAAAAAGCGGTTTAATTTAGGGAATTTTTCAAGAATAAGTTTTCGTTGCTCTTTGCAACGGGATAAAACTGTTCGATAAACCTTCCCAATAGCAGAGCTTTCTTGGGCGATATTCTCGGCTAATGCCGTATCCATGGAGCGGGTTTCAAGGAGTTCGCCACCTAACAAGACTGCCCGAACACCGAGGACATGATCAGAGGTTTTACCATAAACCATAGAACCTTGCCCTGAGGCATCGGTGTTAATCATTCCACCTAATGTGGCTCGGTTACTGGTAGAAAGTTCTGGTGCGAAAAAAAAGCCATAGGGTTTTAAAAACAGATTGAGCTCATCTTTTATCACACCAGCTTCAACTTTAACCCAACGTTCTTCTGGGTTTATCTCAATAATACGTTTCATATAACGAGATAAATCAACCACTATACCATCAGTCAATGCCTGCCCATTGGTGCCGGTACCTCCGCCTCTTGGTGTCAAAGAAAGCGAATGAAATTTGGGTTCATCGACCAGGCGTGCAACAATAGTAACGTCAGCCGTTGAGCGAGGAAAAACCACCGCCTGTGGCAATAACTGGTAAATACTATTATCTGTTGCCATAGTGAGTCTATCAGCATAACTGCTGGAGATATCACCAGTAAAGCCATTCTTACGGAGAGTATCAAGAAATTCTGTTGTGAGTTCACTAACTTGCGGTGCTTGCGATATACGTGGGATCATTTGTTATAGCTCTTTAATCTAATAGTCCACATTGCTTAATTTTTGATATTGAAATGTATGCTAAGAGGTACTTTTACTCATTTTGTACTTTCAGACCGATACCTGTTCACCTTATCATACAATTCTGGCAAATTGCGTAGTGATATAAACAACGTGATATTTGCAATGTTTATTCATCTGCTTCTAGCATTTTTATTCGTGTAGGGATTTAAAACCATGGAAAAACCGCAGATCCATACAGATATACCCAAAGTTTTATTCACTGTTCTTTTTATTTCTTTTTTTATTATCGCCAGTTTTTGGATACTCAACCCTTTTATTGTGGGTTTTATTTGGGCTGGAATGATTGTTGTTGCCACATGGCCTTTGCTCCTTATTATTGAAAAACGAGTAAAATATCGTTGGCTATCTACCATGATAATGATGATCTTGATATTACTGATTTTTGTTATCCCTATTATCTTGTTAATTAGCAGTGTTATTGATAATAGTGCCCCACTAATTGAGTTAGCTAAGTCACCTTCGAATATTCAGCCTCCTCAATTATTATGGCTTAATGATATCCCGATGATAGGAAGCAAGCTTTATGATGCATGGCACTCTATTCTCGTTTCTGGTGGCAATGCGTTAATTGCCAAAATTCAACCTTATGTTGGGCAAGCCGCTAACTGGTTTTTTGCTCAAGCCCTAAATATCGGTCGATTTGCTCTGCATTTAGGTGTGATGTTGTTATTTTCTGGCTTACTGTTTTTACAAGGTGAGAACGTTGTTGCTTGGTTACGTCATTTTTCTATTCGCTTAGCAGGTCAACGTGGTGATGCGGCCATTTTACTAGCATCAATGTCTATTCGTGCCGTTGCTCTGGGCGTGGTATTAACCGCCTTAATTCAAGCCATTGTCGGTGGCATTGGCCTTGCGGTATCAGGCGTGCCTTATGCCACAGTACTTACCGTTGTCATGTTCATTTGTTGCCTTGCTCAAATAGGCCCTTTATTAGTGCTAATCCCTTCTGTTCTATGGCTATTTTGGACTGGTGATACAACTTGGGGCATTGTCATGGTAATTTGGGGAGGTGCCGTGGCAACTATGGATGGTGTATTACGCCCATACTTAATCAAAATGGGGGCTGATTTACCGATGGTATTAATTCTAACGGGGGTTATTGGCGGCATTTTGACATTAGGTATGATTGGATTATTTATTGGTCCTGTTGTTCTTGCTGTTACACATAGTTTATTAAATGCATGGATAAATGAAGTACCAAAGCCTAATCCTGATCTAACTGAAACCGTAGAATTTATGAATAAAAACTTTATTGAGAAAGAATAAATAATAATGGGGCATGTAAGTGTAGCTACTTACATGCTCTAAAAATAATAGACTAAAGTTTAATAAAGATTATCAATTTAGGAATGAATTATTATATTTTTATATTCAAACTTACAATTTGAAACAAATTACATTTTTTTAAACCTGTTTGTTACCAGCTAGTTATATTCACTTTGAAATAGACTAATATTATTTTTATTGAGATAATTCTTAGAGCATAATTAACTCATTTCTCTTAATATAAATATCAACGAAACAAATGTTTCACCGAATTAATGATTTCGCCTTTCATATTAATAAATTAATTGGCGAAATTAAAGAATATAAAATATTGCTGTGTGTAGTCTTTGCCTGTCAGCCCATGATAGGCTTTTTTTTTGCCTATTATTTAATAATTGTATAAAAAAAGCTCACATTATTTTGTGAGCTTTCATTTATAACCTTTATATTAATTCTATTGTGCTAATTTCACCCAAGTTTTAATTACGGTATCTGGATTTAAAGATAAACTATCAATCCCTTCTTCCATTAGCCATTGTGCGAAATCTTCATGATCAGAAGGCCCCTGACCACAAATACCCACATATTTACCGTTACGTTTAGCCGCTTGGATCGCCATTGATAACAGCGCTTTTACAGCGTCATTGCGTTCATCAAATAACGAAGAAACCACTCCTGAATCTCGGTCAAGACCTAATGTTAATTGAGTCATATCATTAGAACCGATAGAGAAACCGTCAAAATGCGCTAAGAATTGATCAGCTAATAGTGCATTTGATGGAATTTCACACATCATAATCACTTTTAAGCCATTCTCACCACGTTTTAAACCGTTTGCAGCTAATTCTTCAATAACTTCTTCAGCTTGGCGTACCGTACGAACAAATGGGATCATCACTTCAACATTATCTAAACCCATATCGTTGCGAACACGTTTTACTGCTTCACACTCAAGCGCAAAACAACGACGGAAATCATCGGATACATAACGACCTGCTCCACGGAATCCTAACATTGGGTTCTCTTCATCCGGTTCATAACGGTCACCACCAACTAAGTTGGCATATTCGTTAGATTTAAAGTCAGACAAACGAACAATCACACGTTTAGGCCAGAATGCTGCCGCCAATGTTGCAATCCCTTCTGTTAATTTACTAATGTAATATTCAACAGGAGATTCATAGCCAGCCATCATCTCATTAATTTCAGCTTTTAATGCTTCGCTTTGATCGTCATACTCTAATAATGCACGAGGATGGACACCAATCATACGGTTGATAATAAATTCTAAACGCGCAAGCCCCACACCGTCATTTGGTAAACCAGCAAAATCAAATGCACGATCAGGATTACCGACGTTCATCATGATTTTCAGATCAAGTTCAGGCATGTTATCGATTGCGGAGCTTTGAATAGAAAAATCTAGTTTGCCATCATAGACAAATCCCGTATCACCTTCAGCACAAGAAACTGTAACGACTTGCCCTTCTGTAATACATTCAGTGGCATCACCGCAACCTACAACAGCAGGAATACCTAATTCACGAGCAATAATCGCAGCATGACATGTTCTACCGCCACGATTTGTCACAATCGCAGAGGCCTTTTTCATAATAGGTTCCCAATCTGGGTCTGTCATGTCAGTAACCAGTACATCACCAGCTTCAATTCTATCCATTTCATTTAAGTTATGAATAACTTTGACTGTGCCTGTACCAATACGATGACCAATAGCACGGCCTTCAATGATTACAGAGCCACTTTCATTTAACTGATAGCGTTCCATCACTTGCTGGTTAGATCGAACAGTTTCAGGGCGAGCTTGTACTATGTACAAACGACCATTATGCCCATCTTTAGCCCACTCGATATCCATTGGACGACCATAGTGGCGTTCAATCAATACAGCTTGTTTTGCCAACTCTTGAACTTCATTATCTGTCAAAGAGAAACGATTGCGCAGTGATTCTGGCGTATCTTCAATACGTACTTGTTTACCATGCTCTACACTGTCTGCGTAAACCATTTGGATTTTTTTAGAACCTAAGTTACGACGAACAATTGAAGGTAGGCCTTTTGCTAAAGTTGGCTTGTGTACATAAAACTCATCAGGGTTTACTGCTCCCTGAACAACCATTTCGCCTAAACCATAAGCTGATGTAATAAAGACAACTTGATCGAAGCCTGATTCAGTATCGATGGTAAACATCACACCAGAAGAGGCAAGATCAGAACGCACCATACGTTGAACACCTGCCGATAACGCAACACCGCGGTGATCGTAGCCTTGATGGACACGATAAGAAATTGCTCGGTCATTAAATAACGAGGCAAATACATGTTTAATCGCAACGAGAATGGCATCAATACCTTGAACGTTTAAAAACGTCTCTTGTTGGCCCGCAAAAGAAGCATCAGGCATATCTTCTGCAGTTGCAGATGAACGAACGGCAAAAGAAGCTTCTGACTCACCTTCACTTAATGTGAGATAAGCATCGCGAATATCTTTTTCAAACTGAGGCGTAAAAGGTGTATCAATTACCCACTGGCGAATTTGATTACCTGCTTGAGCCAGTTGATTAACATCGTCAACATCAACGCTATCAAGTAATTCATAAATACGCTGATTGATACCACTCTGTTCCAGAAAATCATTAAACGCTTGCGCTGTGGTAGCAAACCCATTAGGAACAGAAACACCCAGTTCCGCGAGGTTTGTGATCATTTCACCGAGGGAAGCATTTTTCCCACCAACACGATCAACGTCATTCATACCTAATTGGTTATACCAAAGTACATTGCACGGGGTGAGGCTATTGCTGGACATTGAGAACAATCCTTTTTTAAACAATTATGAGAGAGAGAAAAAAAGAAAAACCCGCTGTCAAAACGACAACTTAAATAAGCGTATCACAATGTTATAGTGAATATAGAAAGGTGAATCGATCAACCAGAAAACTTTATTTTTTTATCCTTTATAATCACTAAAAATGCTATAGATAATGTTGTTTGATTCGCTAATTCAGCTAAAAAAAGGTGAGCATTATGATATTAAGCTTAAATTCTATTAATTGTGATAATAATGAACCCATTGATAGAACAGTCTTTTTTATCTCTGATGGTACAGCTATTACAGCTGAAGTTTTAGGCCACGCCGTACTTTCTCAATTTCCACTAAGAATGAAAAGTTATACATTACCTTTTGTTTCTACGGTGGAAAGAGCTGAAGAAATAAAACAGAAAATCTCTGAAATTTATAAAAAGAGTGGCGCTAAACCCCTTGTTTTTTATTCTATTATTAGCCCTGAAGTTAAACGGGTAATAAATAGTAGTGAAGGTTTTTGTCAGGATATTGTGCAATCTCTTGTATTACCGCTTGAAAAAGAAATGGGTATTCAAGCCTCACCAAAATTAAATAAAACACACGGGTTAACAGAAAAAAATCTTAGTAAATACGATGCCCGTATTGCGGCTATTGAATACACGCTTTCTCACGATGATGGAATATCATTACGTAATCTCGATCAAGCACAAGTTATCTTAATTGGTGTTTCTCGTTGTGGTAAAACACCCACCAGCCTCTATTTAGCTATGCAATTTGGTATTCAAGCGGCCAATTACCCATTTACTGCTGATGATATGGATTTTTTAAAACTCCCTGCTGAATTAAAAGAGTATCAACATAAATTATTCGGTTTAACCATTGCACCAGAACGCCTTGCTGCTATCCGGGGTGAACGTCGTGAAAATAGCCGTTATGCATCAATTCGCCAATGTAGAATCGAATTAGCCGAAGTCGAAGCCCTTTTTAGAAAAAATAATATTCCTTATCTCAATACCACAAATTATTCTGTTGAAGAAATTTCAACCAAGGTAATTGATTCTATGGGATTAGCGAGAAGAATGTTCTAAGTCTTAACCGTATTTTTTTATTGGTTTTTCTCTAATAACGCTGTTGAAATTAGCTGAATTTCGTTTATTGTGATCTTAATCACTGGGTAGACTTACCCTGTATATTTATTGAGATGAATTATGTTAAAGACAGACGAACTACGGACTAAGGCTTTAGACAGTCTGGTGACACCAGAAACCTTAGCAAAAGAGTTCCCCATTTCTGATGAGATAATCCAAAATATCACATCAGCACGTAAACGAATTGAAGCTATCCTCACTGGTGAAGACAAGCGGCTTTTAGTGATTGTGGGTCCTTGTTCTATTCATGACCCCAAAGCAGCCAAAGAATACGCCACGAAACTTAACCAACAAAAAGAACGCTATCATGACCGCTTAGAAATTGTCATGAGAACCTACTTTGAAAAACCACGTACGGTTATTGGTTGGAAAGGCTTAATCTCTGATCCTTATCTTGATAATTCTTGCAATGTAAATGAAGGTATCCGCCTTGCAAGAAAATTATTAATTGAGATAAATACATTAGGTTTACCAACTGCAACCGAGTTTCTTGATATGGTAACTGGTCAGTATATTGCTGACTTAATTAGTTGGGGTGCTATCGGCGCAAGAACTACAGAGAGTCAGGTTCATCGTGAAATGGCATCTGCACTTTCTTGTCCTGTGGGCTTTAAAAACGGTACGGATGGTAATACTCGTATTGCTATTGATGCAATTCGTGCCTCTCGCGTAGGTCACACTTTCTTATCACCTGACAAAAATGGCCGTATGACAATTTACCAAACTAGCGGTAACCCTTATGGGCACATTATTATGCGAGGTGGTAAAAAACCAAATTATCATGCAAGCGATATTGCAGATGCTATTGATGCACTAAAACAAGTGGATTTACCTGAGCATCTTATTATCGACTTTAGTCATGGCAATTGTGAAAAGATCCATCGCCGTCAATTAGAAGTGGCTCGCAATGTCAGTCAACAAATTAAAGATGGCTCGCAAGCAATTGTTGGTGTGATGGCTGAAAGTTTTTTACAGGAAGGCTCGCAAAAAGTCTTGCCAGAAAAACCTCTTGTTTATGGACAATCTATTACTGACCCATGCTTAAGTTGGAATGATACCGAGCAATTGCTTGAATTATTAGCACAAGCCGTTGAAAGTCGATTTTAATAAACTTACTTCTTAAGGGGATAATCCTATCCCCTATTATTTTTCTTCTATATTCATTCTGTATTGTTCTTATTTTTCAGTAAAAAGATAAACCTCTTTTATTCCTTTGTTTTAAATTTCATCACATACCGCTTTATCACTCACAATATGACTTAAATTTACCTGTTTACGTTAAAAAAAGCTTGTCTAAATACATTTGTTAACGATAATGATTATCATAATGATAACGCTTATTACTCTTAGTGTATTATGAATAAAAAAGCCAATAATTTGGATAGTTCATTAGTTAAACAGGACTCTCATTCTTCAATAATTCAATCTATTAATAGTATTGAATTATTGGGCAAAGATGGCGTGGTTTACATTCAACATAACGGAGAGTTGTATCAACTACGTCAAACCAAAGCAGGAAAACTGATCCTGACTAAATAATCATTTTTGACAATAACTCGCAAGCCACCTATCGATTCAGCTAGGCAGCCAGCTAAATAACTCCATATACAAGGACTTTCTATGGATATTTATGGTATGTGTATGCTGAAAAAACATTTCAAATATTCAGGTATAGCAACAGCACTTTGTCTGTTGTATTCCCCTATTGCCTCTGCACACGCTGAAAACACACAAACGGACTCTCTTACTGTTATTGGTCATAAATATCATGAAATTGAGCATAACTTTCAATCTACAATTGAAACCTCAACCCCCCAGGCAAAAACAGCTTCAACAACCGGTGAGATGTTAAAAGAAGTCGCGGGTATCACTCTTTCAGGAACGGGAGTGACTAATGGTGCCAACATTCTAATGCGAGGATATGATCAAAAAGGCGTCAAAATTCTCGTTGATGGCATTCATCAACCACTCGAAAATACGATGAATAACTTAGGAGGGGTATTTCTTGATCCTTCTTTAATCAAAAGTATTAATGTCAAACACGGTTCTGCCTCAACTGTTCATGGCGAAGGCGCTATGGGAGGTGTTGTTGCTTTTAATACTCTCGATCCTCAATCAATATTGGCAAAGAATAAAAACTTAGGAGCTAAATTATTCAGCTCTTATTCTTCTGCTGATCGCCATTTTTCTTATGGCGGAATAATTGCGGGCCAACATAAATTATTTTCTGGTTTAATCTCTTACACTCAACGTCAGCGTGGTCCTATCTTATTGGCTGATGGGCAGAAAATGGATAACAATGAATCCATTAATAACTACTTTGCTAAAATCTATCTCTATCCCACAAATAACCAAACCTTTATTTTCTCAGCTCGCCATTATGATAATTCAGGTGAACAACGAGAAGTATTACATCGTATGGGTGGATATGGTAAAAATAAAAGTAACCAAGTATATCGGGATACTCAGCAAAAAAATTATTCTCTAACTCATCACTATGCCCCTGAAAGTAATTCTTGGATTGATTTAACAACTCATCTTTATTACTCACAGTTTAATATTGAGCAAACTTTCTTAACCGATGTAAAACTTACAGAAAGTGAACTTAAAAAAAATTTAAAAGGTAATATCGGTGCTTTCGAAGCTCGAACACAATCAACTTATGGTGGAAAATTAGAAAATTACACTAATATTACTCCTCATAATAATCTTAATTTATCTGTCATTCTGGGCACTGAAGCTTACCGACAGAAAATGACATCCAACGAAAAAGCAAAAAACTTCCCATTGGCAAAAATGGATTATGCCGCAGCATGGTTACAAAGCACACTATCGACACCGCTATTCCCTTTATCCTTAACAGCCGGTGTTCGCTATCACTATTATGAAAGCTCTCCAAATAAAAAGATTGATAGTTTCATTTACAATCATGCAGCTAGCGTTAGAAGTGTAGATGAAAATAAACTCATGCATAAAGCAAGTTATCGTGGTACCACTGAAAATGTAAAATTAACATTTTCTGCAACACCGTGGTTACAGCTTTACACGTCATACTCAACTGCATTTAGGGCACCTACATTAAGTGAGATGTTTAATGATTCACTTCATTTTAGTAAAGGTCGATTTTTAACATCTTATTGGATACCTAATCCTTACTTAAACCCAGAAAGAAACAGAACTTGGGAATATGGTGGAAAATTCTCATTCCAACAATTGCTATCCGAAAATGATGCACTAGAAATTAAAGTGGCTTATTTCGATACATTGTCAAAAGACTATATTTCCTATGCTCATTGGATGGGAACAATTCTTGGCAAGATGAGCCTAAAAGCCTATAACATTGCGAATGTTTATATTGAAGGTGCCGATATTGCTTTACGTTATACCCACACTTGGCTCTCTGCTGGGTTAAGTTATAACCATACAAACACATTCCAACTTACAGATAGTGAAACCATCTCCCCCGTAAGACCAGAAATTCTTACTGCCTTTATACAAGTTCCTATCGCCAAAACACCTTTCTCATTAGGTTGGTCAGGACAATTTGCCAGTGCTACTGATTCTAAAAGTAGCTACAAGGGCATGATTGCTCCACAAAATAGGGGAAAAGAAGTCACTCGATTACAAGAAGTTGTTCAACAATTTCCTGGATATGCTGTCCACGATTTTTCACTCAGCTATCAATCTAAGAAAAATAAAGATCTACAAGCAACACTTATGTTGGCAAATGCCTTTAATTATGAGTATTTCTCAACTCAAGGTGTGCCTCAAGAAGGCAGAAATATCAAAATGTCCGTCAGTTATCGCTGGTAGATGAGGAGCAATGATTTACATAACAAAGGGCTGTTTAAACAGCCCATTAAAATAATGGAGATCCATCTGCATGTCTCAGTCATTCCTATTAATTAAATTTAGTTTACTTGCTGTTGCTGTTTCTTCTGCTTGTGTATCAGCACAAGAAAAAACACACACTAGCGAGGAGAAAAAAACAGAAGTACTTACCGTTTATGCGACTGGTAATGAGCGTGATAGCTTTACGTTACCCATGATGTCAACCGTTATTAAAAATAACAATGCGTTGTCAGAAACCGCGGGTAGTGCATCTGAACTACTTCGTCATGTGCCCGGAATTTCTATTTCAGGCACAGGTCGTACTAATGGTGAAACCATCAGTATGCGTGGATACAGTAAAAATGGAATATTGACACTTGTAGATGGTGTACGTCAAGGAACTGACACTGGCCATATTGATAGTATTTTTGTTGACCCTCTTCTTATAAAGCAAGTTGAAGTGGTTAGGGGTCCTTCTGCATTATTGTATGGTAGTGGAGCACTTGGCGGTGTTATTGCTTACGATACAGTTGATGCGAGCGATCTACTTTCAAAAAATGAACAAGGCGGTGTACGTGTCACTGGTCTTGGTAATACCGCACAACATAGCCAAGGTTTAGGAGTTACCGCTTTTGGTAAACACGAGAAGCTTGATGGTCTTGTTGCATTATCAGCACGTGATAAAGGTGATATACGTTATGGTGGGGGTTATCGTGCACAAAATGATGAAACCATTATTAACCTACTCTCCAAAGGGCGTTGGTTTATTGATGATAGCAATACTTTAAGTGGTCAATTCCGCTATTACCATAATAATGCTCATCAACCTAAAAACCCTCAAATTGCTGGAAATTCCACACTGACAAATGTGGAAACTGACCGAACAACAACACAAAAAGATGCACAGTTAACCTATCAATACAATCCTTCAGATTTACAATGGATTAATCTAAAAACACAAGCCTATTACAGTGAAGTTGATATCAACGCTAAAACAGTACAAAAAGGATTTGAAGGTCGAGAACAAAAGACGTATGGCGTAAAACTAGAAAACCGCTCACAACTCGCCATGCAGAGTTTCGCATCACATGGTTTTACTTATGGTGGTGAAGTATATAAACAGAAACAATCACCAAGTCAAAATACAGAAAGCTTCCCACAAGCAGATATTCGTTTTATGTCAGGTTGGATTCAAGATGAAGTCACTTTACATGATTTGCCTGTCTCCTTAATTTTAGGAACCCGTTTTGATAAATATAAAAGCCAAAACGATCGTTATGATGATATTACCGCTGATAAATGGTCATCCAAAGGAGCCATCAGCATCACACCTACCGATTGGTCAATGCTTTATACCTCTTATTCACAAGCGTTTAGGGCACCTTCTTTAGGCGAAATGTACAATGATGCTAAGCATTTTGATGCCCCGTTCCCAGGAGCACCAACAAACTATTGGCGTCCTAACCCTAATTTAAAGCCTGAAACCAATTCAACCACTGAATATGGATTTGGTTTTCAATTCGATGACTTATTATCTAATAATGATAATCTGAAAATTAAAGCTGCCCATTTCAATACTCGCGCAAAAGATTATATTGATGCAGATGTCGCTATTTTTCAGGGATATACACAATCAACAAATATTCCAAGAGCAACTATTTGGGGGTGGGATGTTTCTATGAGCTACCAATCTAAATTCTTTAATTGGGACTTAGCGTATAACCACACCAAAGGAAAAGATAATGCTACAAATGCCTCAATTACTTCGATTGAACCTGATACTTTGACCAGTCGCTTTGATGTTCCAGTTCCAAGCACAGACTTTTCAGTAGGTTGGGTCGGTCAATTTACGAAAAAAACAGATTTTACCAAACATAATCGCTTTAATCGCCCAGTTAATAATCAACAAGCAGGTTATGGCGTCAATGATTTTTACCTTCGCTATGAAGGAAGTGCTTCATTAAAAGGATTAACAACCTCATTTGTACTGGGTAACGCATTTGATAAAACTTATTATTCTTCTGCCGGTATTCCTCAAGAAGGTCGTAATGCAAAAGTGCTTGTGAGTTACCAGTGGTAATAAACAATAAAATCAACAATATAATAGGAGTTTCTGTGAATAAACCTCTTTATGAGAGCTACCTGCAAGCTAAAGCGGATAAAAAAGCACCTTATGCCCGTGATCTGGCTACATACTTAAATGTAAGTGAAGCCGAATTAACCCATGCACGCATAGGACATGATGCAAAACGCTTACGTAACGATGTGCAAGAATTATTAAAAGCCTTAAGTAAAGTAGGTGAAGTCAAAGCCATTACTCGTAACGATATCGCCGTTCACGAACAACTTGGTGAATACACTAATGCTCGCTTTAACGATCACGCAGGTTTGATTTTAAATCCTCGTGCAATGGATTTACGCTTTTTCTTCGCTTATTGGTCTAGCATTTTTGCACTCGCTGAAGAAACCTCAAAAGGAACTCGCTATAGCATTCAGTTTTTTGATATGCATGGCGATGCATTACATAAAGTCTATGCAACTGACAATACCAATATGGATGAATGGAATGCGCTAATCCAATCATTCTTATCGGAAGAAAATCCAGCTCTCGACATTACCCCTATCGAACCTTATTCAAGCACACCGGTTAGTCATGAATTGGCAGAGCAACTTGAACAACAATGGCGTTCAATGACCGATGTTCACCAATTTTTCAAACTACTAAAAGAAAATAATTTGAGTCGTCAACAAGCCTTTAAAGCTGTTGCCGATGACCTTGCTTATCAAGTCGATAACAGTGCACTGAAAACCTTATTAACCCTCGCTAAAGAAGCACAAAATGAGATCATGATTTTTGTCGGAAGCCGTGGTTGTGTGCAAATCTTTACGGGGCAGATTGACCGTTTAGTTCCTCATCAATTTGAGAATAGCGATCAAGTCTGGATTAACGTTTTCAATCCCGCATTTACACTTCATTTAATTGAAAGCGAAATCGCTGAAAGCTGGATCACTCGCAAACCAACTCAGGATGGTTTTGTCACCAGTCTTGAAATCTTTGATAGCAAAGGCCAACAGATTGCCCAGCTTTATGGACAACGAACTGAAGGCACTGCTGAGCAACAACAATGGCGCGAGCAAGTTAATACTCTTGCTAAAATAGCCTAATCGGAGAATGAGTTAATGAAAAAATGGCTTCTTTTGATCCTGTGTAGCTTAATGTCGTTTGCCAACTCCGCCAATGAACGTATTGTCACTATTGGTGGTGATATCACAGAGATCGTTTTCGCATTAGGTTCAGGTGAACAAATTATTGCAAGAGACAGCACTAGTTTAGTCCCTGAACAAGTGAAAGCACTCCCTGATGTGGGTTATATGCGAATGCTAAACCCCGAAGGTATCTTATCGGTCAAACCAACATTAATTATAACCAGCGAACTCGCTCGCCCTTCTTTAGCACTACGCCGAATAAAAGAGGCAGGAGTCACTGTTAAAACGATTACAGGTACACATTCATTAGAAGCCATTAATGAAAAAATAGACACCATTGCCACCATTTTAAATAAACAAAAAGAAGGTGAGCAGCTAAAAGAAAAACTCACCCTATCTATTAGCCAAATACCCACAACTCCTATAGATAAAAAAGTCATTTATATCATGAGTCATGGTGGTGTTGTTCCTATGGCCGCTGGTCAAAATACTGCAGCAGATACCATTATTTCACTAGTTGGAGGTAAGAATGCAATGCAAGGCTTTACGAGTTATCGCCCTCTTTCTCAAGAAGGTGTCATTGCAAGCCAACCTGATATTTTGCTGGTGACTAAAGAAGGTATTAAAGGCATTGGCGGTATTGAAAAACTTTGGAATTTACCCGGTATAAAGTACACACCTGCAGGTAAAAATAAACATTATGTCGTCGTCGATGATATGGGTTTGTTAGGTTTTACGCTTTCAACACCTGATGTCATGCATCAAATTCGTCAAGCATTGGAGCAATAATGTCTCGTTTTCGTTCACCGTGGATGAGTATTTTAGTTTTACTCTGTTTGCTCACCATTGTTACATTAATCTCTGTGAATAGCGGTGCATTGGCACTCTCATTTCATACATTATGGAATAGCTCTTTTGATGATATGGAATGGCAAATTTGGCTTGATATACGCTTGCCTCGTGTGCTTTTGGCTATTCTTGTCGGTGGGGCATTAGCGATATCAGGTGCGATCATGCAGGGATTATTTAGAAACTCATTAGCTGACCCAGGGTTACTTGGCATAAGTAGCGGTGCAGCACTAATGGTTGCTATCGTGATTATATTACCCTTCTCTTTTTCACCTGTATTCGCATTTTACAGTCATATCATTGCCGCCTTTGTTGGCGGCTTAATTGTGGCAATGATCATCTTCTCATTACATCAATTGAGTGATGGTAATTTAGCAAGGTTATTACTTGCAGGGATCGCTATCAATGCACTTTGTATGTCCTTTATTGGTGTCTTAAGCTATATCAGTACAGATCAACAATTACGTCAATTTTCACTGTGGATGATGGGGTCATTAAGCCAAATTGACTGGAAAACCTTATCAATTGCAACCCTTGTGATCATCCCTGTCAGCCTTTTAGCTTGTTGGCAAAGCCATAAATTAAATCTATTACAACTTGGTGACGAAGAAGCGCACTATTTAGGATTAAACGTAAGACGAACCAAATTTATTTTATTACTACTTAGTGCCATTTTAATTGGTTGTGCTGTTGCTCTCAGTGGTGTCATTGGATTTATTGGCCTTGTGGTTCCACATCTTATTCGCATGCGCATTGGTAGTAATCACGTATGGTTATTACCTGCTACCATTTTAGGTGGTGCAACACTGTTGCTCGCCGCTGATACATTATCAAGAACACTGGTATCTCCTGCAGAAATCCCTGTGGGGCTCATTACAGGATTAATTGGTGGCCCTTATTTCCTTTGGCTTATATTACGACAACCCGCGGGAAGGATGTCATGATTCAAAAACAAAACACTTCGTTGCTCTATGGAAATAATTTGACGTATCAAATTGGTGAAAAAAACATTATTGATGATGTGTCTCTTTCACTTAATGCCGGAGAGTTAGTCACTATAATTGGACCTAATGGTGCAGGAAAATCATCATTACTACGTTTATTGACTGGTTATACGACACCAACACAAGGTGAGTGCTATTTTAAACAAAAGACTTATTCGCAATGGAATAGCCAACAATTAGCACAAAACCGGGCTGTTATGCGCCAAAATAGCCAACTCTCATTTTCTTTTTCTGTAGAAGAAGTGGTTGCAATGGGAAGAAGCCCTCATGGGCAACAACATAAAAAAATAGCTATCGAAACGGCTCTACTACAAACAGATTGCTTAAAGTTTAAAGATAGAGACTATCGTCAATTATCAGGTGGCGAACAACAAAGAGTGCAACTTGCCAGAGTATTAGCTCAATTATGGCATCCAACACCACAAGAAGCGGTGTTATTCCTCGATGAGCCGACTTCAGCACTTGACCTTTACCATCAGCAACACAGCTTGCGCTTACTAAAGCAATTAGCAAAAACACAACATCTTATGGTTTGTTGCGTTCTACACGACCTTAATTTAGCCTCACTTTATGCTGATAGAATTTTATTATTACATCAAGGGAAATTAGTTTGTGAAGGTACCCCACACAATGTCCTTACAACAGAAAATATCCAAAAATGGTATGGCGCAGATGTGAGTGTTGATACCCATCCAGAGCATTCGTATCCACAAGTTTTTCTCCGCCCATAAGTTACCTTAGTTTTACTCAGTTACCTTCTAACATATGTTTTCTAGATTGTGACTGAGTTAATTTATTTTTATATGCTTATTTATTTCAAATAAAATGCACTAAGTAACACCACCCCAATTGATTAATAAATCTTATTTTTAAACTTCCCTATTTGGTCAAATAAATTGACTTTAAAATACACCTTAATCATTGATTGGCTTATAAATCACACGGAAAAATATAACAATCTTAAAAATAAACGGTATAACAGAATGACGAAAGAAAAAATAAATCAATAAATTCAACAAAATAAAATGCATCCAAAGCAATTTTTTTAATCAAAAATTTCCATTAAGCTCTACCTTACTTGAGATATATAGCTTTCACCTATTAATTTGATAATGATTATCAATAACGAAAAGCACTTTTTGCCTACCAGTTATTTTCCCCATGCTTAAAATAGGTTATAAATAACATACGTTACTATTCTATTTACTTGGGCACTGTGTCCCCACCATTTTTGTGGGAGGTTTTATGGCTGAAAATGTCGTTAATGATATTCTAAAATGGTTAGAAACCCAGTTACAACGTAACGAAGGTATAAAAATCGATACTATTGCGAACAAAAGTGGTTATTCAAAATGGCACTTACAACGCATATTTAAAGATTTTAAAGGCTGCACATTAGGCGAATATGTCCGCAAACGTCGCTTATTAGAAGCGGCTAAATCATTACAAGAAAAAGATATGTCTATTTTAGACATCGCTTTAATGTATGGCTTTAGCTCTCAAGCAACATTTACTCGTATTTTTAAAAAACATTTTAATACTACACCTGCTAAGTTTAGAGAAAATGGCACTATGCCAGATACACATTGCTTTATGTCATGTGAAACTCACTGATTAATTTAGCATTTATAAGATGTCATAAAAAAACCAGCTATCATCGAGCTGGTTTTTTTGTGTTCTACTATATTTTTTGAACAAAAAATTAAGCAATTGCTGTCACTAACCACTCTTGAAGCTCTTTAAGCTCCATTTTATTGCTGGGATAACATGTTATCAGTTGTTCTATCAACACATTTAAAGATGCTGGTGTATAACGTTGTCCAACAAGCATATTTGACAGAGCTTCTAACGGTGCAGGATCTAAACTGTCAGTATAGATTTGACTTCTGACTACATTACCACGCTCAATATCAAAATGTAGTTCAACCCCACCCCATTTAAAACGATTATCTAACAAATGAGAAAATGCAGGAGCTTGTCCAAAATTCCATTCCCAACTACTTTGCTTAGCGAATGTCTCTTCAAAACCAGGTAAGTCAGGTAATTTTTGCGGGGAAATAATCTCTGCATCTACTCGTTCACCATAGTATTCAAAAAAGCTTTCGGTAATAGTTTCACAAAGTTTTTCGTGAGTAATATCAGTTTTCAGTTCGACTAAATTAGTCACTCGAGAACGTACAGAAGTGATCCCTTTAGCTTGAAGTTTTTTCGGATCTGGATTGAGGTAATTGGCTAATCTAGATAAATTAGCATTTATTAATAATGTGCCATGATGGAAACCACGATCTTTTGTCTCTTTATAAGCCGAGCCTGAAATTTTTCTTTCACCCTCTTCTTGCGGTACAACTAAATCATTACGCCCTGATGCTGTAGCTTGTATACCTGCCTTTGATAAGCCATCAAGTATAATTTGAGTTGAGATCGTTTTATTATATTCTGGTTTTCCCGCCATAAAGGTAAAACAGGTATTACCGAGATCGTGGAAAACAGCACCACCACCACTTGAACGCCGTGCTAATTTCACGCCATCTTCATCCATTTTTCGCGTATTACACTCTTTCCACGGATTTTGGGCTCGTCCAATAACTACCGTATTATCATTACGCCACAGAAAAAGTACACGCTGATCCGCTGGCATTTGTCTAAAAATACACTCTTCAACAGCAAGGTTAAACCAAGGATCATAAGATTCGGAAATTAACAGTCGCAACTTACCTGACATGAGGAATACCTATATGAAGAAAATAAGGTATAAGATAGCATAACTCTCAATATATTAGGGTCTTAAATGGCACTAAATTACAATCGGCGAGCTTGCCAGAATGTTTTTTTCCAATAGACATTATCAAGAGAGGAGCGAGTAACTCCTTTACTAGTTGATGCGTGAATAAATGTGTTGTCAGTGTCATAAATACCAACATGAAGCCCATTTTCACCACCACCAGTTTTGAAAAATACTAAATCCCCTGGCATTAAGTCACTTTTACTGATTTGTGTTCCATATTTGGTTTGATCGATAGTCATCCGAGGTAATTTAATATCAAAACGATCGCTGTACGTTTTATAGACAAACCCTGAACAATCAATACCTGAAGATGTCATTCCGCCATAACTATAAGGTGTACCATACCACTGCTCAAGTTGTGATTTAAGCTGCACTATCACCATAATAGGATCGGAAAGTTGCGTTTTTAAAGGAGGCGCTGGTGGAATGCGCTTTGACGGACTAGATGAACATCCAGCCAACAGGATAATACAGAGTAAGAAAGGATAGAAAACGGACTTTCTCATTGCATCCACCATTATTATTATGTGAGATTTTAAAATCTATCTGCTTTTTTAAGCAAAAACAAGTTATTGAAGGTGAATGAATCAAGATTAATAGAATAAATCGCACAATAACCAACAAGGTACAGAAAATAAAACCCAAACTTTGAATTTAGTGTGATATTGACTCTTTGGGTTTCTGGCTAATCAGCCAAACGCCTATCATAATAAAAATAACGCCCGCTGTTTTTGTCCATGAAGGGTTTTCTTGAAACCAAGGTAATATCACTGCAAGGATATAAACAAAAACATAGCTCAAACTAATAAGTGGATAAGCTTTATTTAAAGGGATAGTACGTAAAGTAAATAACCAACAAACCATTGACAGTACATACCCTACAAGCCCAGCAAATACGATACTTAAAGGTGTAATATTGTCCCATAGCCATGAAAAATCAAACCACCGTTTTTCTAGCTGTAAATCCGGTAGCTCAGACATACCAAACTTTAACAACAATTGAGCAGCAGTGACTAATAGTGCGCTTCCCATCGCCCATAAATAGCCTTTCATGCTTGCATACTCATCAATACAATACCAATCATAATCAATGCAATACCAATCCAATGCTTCACATTTACAGGCTCTTTATACACAAACTGCCCTATTAATGTCACCACAATAAAATTAATACTTAACATAGGATAAGCAATACTTAGAGGAAGAATTTGTAATAGTCGTAACCAAAACAGCATCCCTAAACCAAGCATCGCAATGGCAACAAAAAGCCAGAAAATCGTTTTTCTGACTTTTGTTAATGAGTCACTTTGCCAGCTAACCACCGCTTGTTTTTGACATACTTGCCCTATGCAGGTCAAAAAGCTCACAATTAGCAATAAAACAAAGGACATTAATTACGCTTCTCATACGTCAAAATAGCAACTCGATGATTTGTCACAAGTTCTTCAGGTCTTGGCAATTGAGCTAATTTTTTCGGATCTTTAAACGTAATAACGACTGATACATTACCTTCTTTTCTTGCTTGCTCTAACCATTGAGCAAAATTATCAGGTTTAATTAATTTATGCTGAGAATCAGGATACTCTCTAACACCATAAGTTAACTCACCTGTTCTTTCATAAAGATAAATATCACTACGCTGTAATTCCCACGCCAATCCAGCACCAACCCCTACACTGTTACTTACAATGTATTTGCTCGCATTGAGTGTATCAATATTTTGACGAATAAATTCTTGAGGTAACTTTCCATCAACACTACTGTTAGGTATTGCCTGCCCAATGCACAAACTCACACCTAACGAGCAAGATGCTGCCCATAGCCAATGTTTACCATTAAGTGTAGAGCAAAGATAACCAATAATACCCCATAAAGAGAATGCGACGATGGCTAAAACCCATTTAGACCACTCATAAGGCATGTATATAGGTTTTGAAGAAGCAAGTTGAATGATTAAGATAGCGACAACGGCGGCAACACCAATAAAAATGTTGATATAGCCATTAATACGCAGTGCTTTCATTCTAAATTTACGAGCACAATCTACGCCATATTTTGCCATTAGCATTGCAAGCGGCGCCATAAATGGCAACATATATGTTGGTAACTTTCCTTTCGCAATACTAAAGAATAAAAACGGAACAACAAACCAGCACAATAAGAAAAACAGTTCTGGGCGTTTACGTCTTTTCTTCCATGCCCCCATTAATGCACCAGGCAATAAACCAAGCCAAGGTATTACCCCTAACAATATAATAGGAATATAGTACCAGAATGGGGAACTATGCTGAGCATCTTCACCAGAAAAACGCTGAATATGTTCAATCCAAAAGAAATAATGCCAATAGTCAGGCTCTGCTTTTGCAATAGCTAACGCCCACGGCAAACTAATTAATGCAGCACTAAACACCGCAAGTAAGCCATAGAGCAACATTTGAGTAAATTGCTTTTGATAAAGAGTAATAGGTATCATCACAATGACAGGGATAGCTAATGCTAAAAACCCTTTAGTCATAAATGCCATACCACAAGCCAAACCTAATGTTATCCAAGCTAATATTCGTGTCTTTACCGTCGTCGCTTTCAGTGCCCAAAAACAGCAGACCATACTCGCGGTAACCCAAAGTGCTAACATAGGATCTAACACACTGTAAGTGCCTACGCTAAACACTAAAAACATGGATAAATAAATTAAGCTAGAAACAAAAGCGACTTGGCGGTTACGCCACATCATTCTTGCCAGTAAATAAACAAGTAATGTGCTTAATAGAATAGAAATAACTGAACCAAAACGCACAGCAAAATTTGTGTGGCCAAATATTAATTGGCTAACATTATTGATCCAATAACCTGCAACGGGTTTTTCGAAATAGCGAATATCGAGCATATGAGGAACAATCCAGTTCCCGCTCACCACCATTTCGCGGCTAATTTCCGCATAACGGGTTTCATCTGGTTGCCATAATAACCGGCTGTTCAATGGAAATAAGTAGGTAAGAACAAAAAAAAGAGCCAAGAGGATGGCCCCGATTTTACTCGCCCGGTTATTCAACATAGTTTCGTTAGACCTCTTGTTGGCACCCTAACCAGCCTTCTCGACCTGGAAAGTCAGATCGAACAACTTTACCCATCGGAAGCGTTTCTTTATCTTGTGGTAATAAATCGCTTAACGGACAGAATTCGATGCCTTCATTTGCAATCATTGCCAGTAACTGCTCAAACTGAGCTGCTTTTGACATTCCTTCAACTTCGGTATGGATAGTATAAACAGGTATTCCACTGTCTTTTTTGATTTCATCAATAATAAATTGATTAAAATCCTCATCCTTTACCTTTGTGCCGACGACTTCATCATAAGTTGGTAATGTTACTGGAATTTGCACCGTACCGATAGAACCATTTTCTAAAATAGGTCTAAAAGGATGCGTTCCTCGACAATCGCTATTGTAATCGAATTGAAAAGTTTCTTTAACTGTTAATACGCGTTCATCAGCACGCCATCCAGCAACTGCTGAACATTTTACAGGGTTTTCAAGTGCTTTTTCCAGTGCTTCTACACCTAAACGAACTTGTTGCATTAATTCTTCTGTTGACCAACGAGCAACTTTTGCTTGCCAACCTTGGTGATCCCATGAATGTAACCCTACTTCATGCCCAGCATTTTGGGTTTCTTTCATCAAATAACCTAGATTCTTAGCAATTTTTTTGCCTGGCCATGCTGTTCCTGCTAATAAAATATCTAATCCATACAACGATGCAGCGTTAGATCTCAGCATTTTCCATAAAAACTTTGGTTTTAAAAGGCGCCATAAATGGCGCCCCATATTATCTGGACCTACGCTAAAGAAGAAGCTGGCATGAATGTTATGTCTGGCAAATACATCCAGTAGCTGTGGAATACCTTGCTTCGTTCCTTGATAAGTATCCACATCAACTCTCAAACCAACTTTCTTCATTATCTGATCCTATTTATCGCCTAATTCTTCAACCGCACCACGTAAGAAGAAGTCTAATGTTTCCTCTACAGTTTGACGGGTTTCAATACTTGGTTTCCAGTCCAATAAACGCTCTGCATTTTTAATGCTAGGCTTACGGTGTTCAACATCTTGATAGCCTTTACCATAGTAACTACTACTTTCGATTTTCTTGAAGCCAGCAAATGGAGGAAAATGACCACGTAACTCATGTTTTTCAAAGCAATCTAACAGCATTTCTGCTAATTCGCGAATACTTGCTTCGTTAGTTGGGTTACCAATATTGATAATTTGACCATCACATTTGTTATCACGATTTTCAATAATACGGAATAAAGCTTCAATACCGTCATTAATATCAGTGAAACAACGTTTTTGCTCACCACCATCAACCAATTTAATTGGTGAACCTTCAACTAAATTTAGAATTAATTGTGTAATGGCTCGAGAACTACCAATACGCGCTGAATTTAAGTTATCTAAACGAGGTCCCATCCAGTTAAACGGACGGAATAATGTAAATTTAAGACCTTCTTTAGCACCATAAGCCCAAATAACTCGGTCTAATAGCTGTTTAGATACAGAGTAAATCCAACGTTGTTTATTGATAGGGCCAACAATCAGACGTGAATTATCTTCATCAAATTCTTTATCATCACACATGCCATAAACTTCTGATGTGGATGGGAAAATAATACGTTTATTATACTTAACACAATAACGTACGATTTTTAAGTTTTCTTCAAAGTCTAATTCAAAAACACGTAATGGATTACGGGTATATTCGATAGGCGTTGCAATAGCCACTAATGGCAGAATAACATCACATTTTTTAATGTGATATTCAATCCATTCTGTATGAATACTCACGTCACCTTCGATAAAGTGGAAACGTGGGTTACCAATAAAGCGTTCAATTGCTGAAGAACCGATATCCATACCATAGATATCATAGTTATCATCTTTCAATAGGCGCTCTGTTAAATGGTTACCAATAAAGCCATTCACACCTAAAATAAGAACACGTTTACGACGTTTAACCTGTGCCGTTGCTTTTGGCCCAACGCGAACATCTGTCACAATGCCCATTTCAGCCGCTAAACGGCTTCCTTGAACATAAAGGCCATTTTCACTTTGACCTGTTACCACTTCGATTGCGCCTTTCTCACATGCAATCACTAAAGGTTCTGTTGATATAACCGTACCTGGACGCTTACCTTGATTATCTGCAACAACACGAGAACGCCAGATAATCATTTTACGTTCACCTAAGAAAGTAAATGCACCTGGGTATGGTTCAGTAACGGCACGCACTAAATTGTGAACTGTTTTTGCGTCCGCATTCCAGTCGATTAAACCATCATCAGCACAACGACGACCAAAGTAAGTAGCTTGGCTTTCATCTTGTGCAGTTGTTGAATAATCACCTAATGCAATATGTGGTAATGCACTAGAGAGTAATTTATTCGCTGCTTCTCTTACTTTTTCATGTAAAATCAGAGAAGTATCATTGTCTGTGATGGTAACTTTTTCTTGAGCAACGATATCACCCGCATCAGCTTTCGCTGTCATTTTATGCAGAGTAACACCCGTTTCTGTCTCACCATTCACAATCGCCCAATTAATTGGTGCACGTCCACGGTATTTTGGTAATAAAGAACCGTGTAAATTAAATGCGCCTTTAGGTGCCAAATTCAGGATCTCATCACTTAACATGTGACGATAATAGAAAGAAAAAATGACATCAGGTTTCATTTCACGAATACGTTCAATCCATAATGGATGATTGACATTTTCAGGCGCGAATACTGTCAATCCCATTTCTGCACTCACACGAGCCACTGATGAGAAGAAATGATTTTCGTTTGGATCGTCAGTGTGGGTAAATACAGCCTGAATATCATAACCCGCTTTTTCAAGTGCTTTTAAACCAACACAGCCGATATCGTGATAGGCAAATACTATTGCTTTCATTAGTCTTTTTCCTGATCTTCGTTGGGTTTGTTAACACCAACCACTTTTTGGATAAAATACCGAGGACGCGCTCTTACATCATTATAAATTCGGCCTATATATTCACCTAATAAGCCCATTGCAACGAACTGCGCACCGATAAACATAAATAAGATTGCGAAAAGTGTGAATACACCTTCAGCGGCCCACATTGCACCGAAAATAATACGCAAAACAATTAGAAGTAATGCTAAAACAAAGCCAGAAACAGCGATCACACTGCCGACAATGCTTAATAAACGTAGTGGTGCTGTAGTAAGACAAGTTAAAAGGTCGTACATCAGATTAATTAGCTTTAAAAAACTATATTTTGAATCACCATATTCACGCTCTGCGTGTGCGACATCAATTTCAATAGTACGACGAGCAAATGTGTTCGCAAGAATAGGAATAAAGGTACTTCTTTCGTGACACTGTAACATCGCTTCAACAATATGGCGACGATATGCACGTAGCATACATCCATAATCTCCCATAGAACGACCTGTCGCCTTGGTTATCATGGAGTTAATCATTTTTGAAGCTGTTTTACGAAACCATGAATCTTGACGATTGCGACGACGGGTTCCCACAACATCATAACCTTCTTCTGCAGTTGTAACGAGTCTAGGGATCTCTTCAGGTGGGTTTTGTAAATCTGCATCTAATGTAATGATTAAATCACCATCAGCTTGATTAAAGCCAGCCATAATTGCAGAGTGTTGACCGTAGTTACGATTCAAAATAATTGCAATTACGTGATTTTCTTCAATAGCAGCGGCTTCTTCTAACATTTTGGCTGAATTATCACTACTACCATCATCAACCAAGATCAGCTCATACGCTTGTTTTAATTGCTTACAGCTTTTTATAGTACGCTCTAAAAGTTGAGGGAGGCTCTCTTCTTCGTTATAAACGGGGATTACAACCGATACTTTTTTGATTTTATCAAATGTTGACACTTAGATATGCTCCGAAAGAATTTCATTGATCGCATCTACAACGCGAATAACATCTTGATTACTCATATCAGGAAACAATGGCAGCGAGCATAACGTTGCAGAGTTCCACTCTGATTGAGGAAGTGATAAAGCGGGATAGCGCTCACGATAATATTTTTGTGTATGCGCCGCACGGAAATGAAGCCCTGTACCAATTTCCTTTTGCTTCAATTTTTCCATAAAAGTATCACGATCTATACCACAAATGCTTTTATCTACTCTCACCATAAATAGGTGATTAGCATGCAAATGAGGATACTCAGGAATACTCAACATCTCTAATGGTGAGTCTTTTAGTTTTTCACGATATAGTGCCACTAATTCAGCACGTTTCGCGTTCATTTCCTCTAAACGCCCTAATTGCACCACAGCAATAGCGGCATGAATATCAGATAAATTATATTTATAACCAGGTTCAACAACTTCAGCTTGAGGCTTACGCCCTTGAATTTGTCTATCAAAAGCATCAACACCTAAGCCATGAAATTTTAAGCAACGTACTCGATTAGCTAATTCGTCATTATCAGTAACAACCAACCCACCTTCAGCACAAGTTACGTTCTTAATAGCGTGAAAAGAGAAAATAGAGGTTCCTTTTTCACCAATCCATTCATTTTTATAGCGTGTGCCAATCGCATGTGCTGCATCTTCAATAAGAGGAATTCCCGCATCTCGTGCTACTTTTCGTAATGCATCCAGATCACAAGGCGCACCGGCATAATGAACCGGAATAATTGCCTTCGTTCTAGGGGTAATCGCCTTTTTGACATCCTCTGCACTTACCATCAAAGTATCACGGTCAACATCAATCATCACCGGCTCTGCGCCTAGTAATGTAATGATATTAATGGTTGACACCCACGTTTGTGATGGTGTGATAACTTCATCACCTGCGCCAATTCCCATAGCCATTAGAACAACATGCATACCTGCAGTGGCCGAGCAAATTGCAATAGCATGTTTGCTACCAAATTTTTCACAGAAGTCTTGCTCTAATTGATGGTTCTGAGGGCCTGTTGTGATCCAACCTGAACGTAATACATCTTCAACGGCTTTGATTTCTTCATCGCCAATCGCAGGGCGAGAGAAAGGAAGGAAATGACTCATAAAAATGTAGCCTAATTAATGAATGAATAAATACAATTATATACAAACTATTGTTCACCGACATCCGTCTTATTAAGAAAACATTAAAAAAACCTTAATAATTACTTGGAGATAATCATCTCAATAGCCATAATATTAAAAAATTTGCCAATCAATATGATCAACATCATTGATGCATTTGATATTTGTATTAAATGTAGTTGATAATAATTTTTCGTCCAATAAGAGCGCAGGTGATCCAGAATCAACCAAATATCCATTTTTTATTAGCCAAATTCTGTCTGCTTTTTGATAGGAATGATTTAAATCATGCGTACTCATAATTACTGTACCACCTTGTTGGCAAAATATATCAAGCCATTTGTCCAAAATTGCCAATTGTACGACATCTAGATTATTCGTTGGTTCATCAAGTAACATTAACTTTCCTTTTAAATCGTAACTTGACCATAACTGAATAAATGCGCCAGCGAGCCTGATACGTTGCCACTCCCCCCCAGACAAATGATGAATATTTTTTGATAATAAACCATCAATCTGAAAATCACTCAACAATACATTTAATAGCTCAACGTCCATTTCAGACACTTTGTGATATAAAGCAAGATAATGAAAAACGGGCATAAACGACAAAGCCTCTAATTGTTGTATAACAATGCTTTGCATTCTAGAAAGATCATCATATTTATAATGTCTTATTGAAGTTTCGTTTAGAATAATTCCGCCTCTAAATGAAATTTCTCCCGCTATAGCCATTAAAAGCGTACTTTTTCCTGCACCATTCGCGCCAATTAAGTGAATACGTTCACCATAATCCACAATCTCTGTAAATGTATGAAGTCGGTTATCAACATTCAAATTATCAAGCTTAAGCAACGCCATATTACAAACGTCCCATCTCTTTTGTTACTAATAACCAGATAAACACAGGGGCACCAAGTGTTGCCGTAATCACACCTATCGGAACTTCTGCACCATTTAGCATCAAGCGAGATAAAAGATCAGCAAGTAATAACAATCCACTCCCCGTGAGTGCGCACGCGGGTAACAGTGTTTTATAATGAGTTATGCCACTTAATCGTAATAAATGAGGTACAACAAGACCTATAAAACTAATAGCACCTGCTATCGCCACACTTAGCCCTATCAATAAACCGACTGCTAAGATAAATCCATTGCGCCATCGATTAACTGATACTCCTAATTGCTTTGCCCTAAACGAACCTAATGATAAATAATTCAGAGTATCTGCGTGTGAAATTAGGATCGCAATTATCGGAATAAGAGCCCAAAATAATACTTGATGACGCCAATCAATTCCCCCAAAGCTCCCCATCAACCAATACATTAATTGTCTTAAATCTAAAGCTGAACTGAAATAAACTAACCAAGTCATGACGGCACTCGCCATAACACCTAATGCTACACCTATTAATAGCAACTGGGCATTAGACAGTTTTTTTATTTGAGCAAAACACATTAATAAAATAGTAATACCTAACGCACCTAATACTGCCACACTGCTTATTAACCAAGGATTTGAACCAACGTGTAAGACAATCAGTAATACAATACACACACCAGCACCACTACTTACTCCCAATAATCCTGGCTCTGCCAACGGATTTTGAAATAAAGCCTGCATAATAGCGCCAGCAATGGCTAAGCTTGCTCCTACCATCATGACAGCAAGTATTCTTGGTAATCGAATTTGCCAAATAAATAATTTAGCTTCATCGGTTAACCACTGATGTGGAAATAAGGAAATTTCACCAAGAGAAAGGGAAAAAACAAAAAGCAGACTCAATATTGATGCCATCAAGAATAATTTTTTTCTATCGCCAATACTTTGCTTTTTTTTAAGTTCAATAAGAGGATTATCTTTACTCATTTTATTCCCTATTAACACTACCGCTTTTTTCATCGTTTTTATTTATAAAATACCTTTAATGCAACATAACATGTTCGTATTCAATGATGAAAAGCTAATTTTAAAACACCTTAATTGGGAGTGAATAATGACAGAGAGATGTGTTTATGATTACAGTATTTAACTAAATGATAAACAAGATAAACAATAAGAAACGAAGGTTATTAAAAAAACAAAAAATTCTCAATCTAAAGACAAATGTTTATTCAGATAATATCTGATAAATAAAACATCCTCTAAATTGGAGCTCCATAATAAAATTATGGATAAAAAAGCAAAAAAAACGGCCTTCAATAGAAAGCCGTTTTGGGTGTTTTTAATTTTTACTCTTTTGGTGTTGCGCTTTCAACCCGGCTTTTTAACTTTTGTCCAGGGCGGAAAGTAACAACACGGCGAGCCGTAATAGGAATGTCTTCCCCTGTTTTCGGATTACGACCTGGGCGCTGATTTTTATCACGCAGGTCAAAGTTTCCGAATCCAGACAGCTTCACCTGTTCTCCATTTTCAAGAGAACGACGCACTTCCTCAAAAAAGGCTTCTACAAGGTCTTTTGCATCGCGTTTGCTAACACCAAGTTTTTCAAACAGATTTTCTGCCATTTCAGCTTTTGTAAGCGCCATAGGTCTAGTCCCTCAAGGATGCTTGGAATCGCTGTTTCAATGCTGCGACACAGTTACTTACTGTTGCAGCAATCTCATCTTCTTCCAGTGTATGCTCGATATCCTGCAAGATTATGCTAATAGCGAGGCTTTTATAGCCCTCTGCTACTCCCTTACCACAATACACGTCAAATAAGTTTATGCCAACTATTTGATTTCCGCCAACTTTCTTACATTCAGCTAAAATATCTTCTGCAGCTACATCATTCGGAACAACTACAGCGATATCTCTACGATTCGAAGGGTAACGAGAAACTGCTTTTGCTTGTGGTAAACTACGATTTGCAATTGCATTCCAACGTATTTCGAATACTACCGTACGACCGTTTAAGTCAAGTTTGCGTTCAAGCTCTGGATGAACAACGCCAATACAGCCAATGTATTCATTTCTCAGATAAATCCCAGCACTTTGTCCCGGATGAAGCGCTGAATGATTAGCTGCTTTAAATGTAATTTCATCTAGCTGGCCTGTCAATTCCAGAATTGATTCAATATTACCTTTCAAATCAAAGAAATCAACAGTTTGCTTCTCTAAAGCCCAATGTTCTTCATAACGGTTGCCCGCGATCACACCAGCCAGCATCAGTTCCTGACGTATTCCATATTCTGCTTGATTATCAGGAACAAAACGCAGACCTGCTTCAAATAACCTAACTCTAGATTGTTGACGGTTTTGATTATATACAGTGGTCGTTAATAATCCGGTTAGTAGAGACAATCTCATTGCTGACATATCAGCTGAAATTGGATTAGGTAGAATTAATGCTTCTTCATTTGGGTGTAATAAAGCTTGGATCTTCGGATCAACAAAGCTATAAGTGATAGCTTCTTGGAAACCATTGTCTACCAGCATTGTTTTAACGCGTTTCAATGACAAGTTCGCTTCACGATGATTAGTCATCACTAAATCAGCACGTAATGGCACATCAGGAATATTGTTGTAACCATAAATACGAGCGACTTCTTCAATAAGATCTTCTTCGATTTGAACATCGAAACGCCATGAAGGAACGCTTGCTAACCAACCATCATTTTCAACAGTAACGGTGAAACCTAAACGAGTTAATGAATCCAGAACTTGTGCATCATCAATAACGTGACCTAATAAACGGTCTAACTTGTTACGAGTTAATTTAACTGGTGCAATATTAGGTAAATATGCTTTATTGGTTACATCAATTACTTCACCAACTTCACCACCACAAATCTCTAACAGTAGCTTAGTTGCACGTTCCATTGCCTTGTATTGAAGCTCAAAATCAACACCACGCTCAAAACGATGAGAAGCATCTGTATGTAAACCATAACGGCGTGCACGGCCTGTGATGGATAATGGAGAAAAGAATGCGCACTCTAAAAATACATTTTTAGTTTCTTCATTAACACCTGAGGATTCGCCACCAAAAATACCCGCCATACCTAATGCGTGTTTTTCATCAGCAATAACTAGAACATCATCTTTTAATGTAATTTCATTGCCATCAAGTAAAGTTAGTTTTTCACCTTCTTTACCCATGCGAACAACGATAGCTCCCTCAACGCGATCAAGATCGAACGCATGCAGAGGCTGACCCATTTCGAGTAGAATTAAGTTAGTTATATCAACAATTGGGTCAATAGAACGAATACCACCACGGCGTAATTTTTCTTGCATCCATAAAGGTGTTTTTGCCTTCACATTCATATTGGTGAAAACACGACCTAAATATCGAGGACACGCTTCTGGTGCTTCAACACGAATAGGAAATGTCGCTGAAGAAGTTGCTGCAACCGGCGACATATCAGGTACTTGGCATTCCATTTTATTGATAACAGCGATATCACGAGCAACACCTAAAATACCTAAGCAATCAGCACGGTTTGGTGTAATGCTAATTTCAATAGTATTATCATTTAATTTTAAGTATTCACGAATATCCATACCAATAGGTGCATCGGCAGGCAATTCAATAATGCCTTCATGATTTTCTGAAATAGCCAACTCAGAAAATGAGCACAGCATACCTTCTGAAGGTTCACCACGCAGCTTTGCTGCTTTAATTTTGAAATCGCCCGGTAATACAGCTCCTACTGTTGCGACTGCAACTTTTAGGCCTTGGCGACAGTTTGGTGCGCCACAAACGATATCTAATAATCTCTCACCGCCTACGTTGACTTTAGTCACACGTAATTTATCTGCGTTTGGATGTTGCCCACATTCAACAACTTCGCCAACAAACACACCGTGAAAATCACCGGCAACAGCTTCAACACCATCAACTTCAAGACCAGCCATTGTCAGCTGTTCAGAAAGTTCTTCGCTACTTATCGCTGGGTTTACCCACTCACGTAACCAAAGTTCACTAAATTTCATGAGATAATCCCACCTTATTTAAACTGTTTGAGGAAACGAAGATCGTTTTCGAAGAATGAACGCAAGTCGGTGACACCGTAACGCAACATAGTTAGACGTTCCATACCCATACCGAACGCAAAACCTGAATAAACTTCAGGATCGATACCTACATTACGTAATACATTTGGGTGAACCATACCGCAACCCAGCACTTCTAACCATTTACCATTTTTGCCCATAACATCAACTTCAGCAGAAGGTTCTGTGAATGGGAAATAGGAAGGACGGAAACGAATTTCCATATCTTCTTCAAAAAAGTTTTTCAGGAAATCGTGCAGTGTTCCTTTCAAATTGGTAAAGCTGATATCTTTATCAACAATTAAACCTTCAATTTGGTGGAACATTGGTGTGTGGGTCTGATCGTAGTCATTACGATATACACGACCTGGTGCAATAATGCGGATAGGTGGTTGTTTATCTTGCATGGTACGAATTTGCACGCCAGATGTCTGCGTACGCAGTAAACGTTTCGCATCAAACCAGAATGTATCGTGATCAGCCCTTGCTGGATGATGAGCAGGAATGTTTAACGCATCAAAATTATGATAATCATCTTCAATTTCAGGGCCTGATTCTACAGAAAACCCTAATTCGCCAAAGAAAGTTTCAATACGTTCAATTGTACGAGTTACTGGGTGTAGACCACCGTTTTCAATACGGCGACCAGGTAAAGAAACATCAATTTTCTCAGCAGATAAACGTTCGTTTAATAATGCTGATTCCATAATTTCTTTACGAGAGTTCAGCGCTTGCTGAACCTCTTGTTTAGCCTGGTTAATGACAGCCCCTGCAGCTGGACGATCTTCCGCGGGTAAGTCGCGCAGCGTGGACATCTGAAGCGTTAAATGACCTTTTTTCCCCAAGTATTCAACACGAACCGAATCCAGCGCAGCAACATCCTGTGCCTCTTCGATAGCTGCTTTAGCTTGAGCAACGAGTTCAGCGAGATGTGGCATCGTTTCCTCTTCCTTTGACCTGATGAGGTCTATTAGTTGTTATCAATGATGACGAATAAAATTGCCCTTTTTGGTTTCTAACCCAGTATTGGGATCTGAAAACAAAAAAGCCTCCATATTGGAGGCTCAGGCGCTACTTTTCGTTTCTTTTCTTACGCGCAAAAGCCCCTTAATTTAGGCGCTAAAGTAAAAAAAGAAACGGAAAAAAGCGATATTTAACATGAATAATGTCTCTTCAAATATTAACTTATTGAATTTATATCATTAAGCCACAAATTTAGACAAAATAAAAGAGGGAGAAAACTCCCTCTTCCATTGACTTAATAATTAAGCCAGAGCACCTTTCGCTTTTTCAACTAAAGCAGCAAATGCTACTTTGTCGAATACAGCGATGTCAGCCAGAATCTTACGGTCGATTTCAATGGATGCTTTTTTCAGACCATTGATGAAACGGCTATAAGACATACCGTTCTGACGAGCTGCTGCGTTGATACGCGCAATCCACAGCTGACGGAACTGACGTTTTTTCTGACGACGGTCACGGTACGCATATTGACCAGCTTTGATAACAGCCTGGAAAGCTACACGATATACGCGTGAACGTGCACCGTAATAACCTTTAGCTTGCTTTAAAATCTTCTTGTGACGAGCACGGGCAACAACGCCGCGTTTAGCACGAGCCATATTAAACTCCTAATGTCTATATTCTGTTAAAAAAATGATACTTATGCGTATGGTAAGCAAGCTACGACCAGACCTAAATCTCCTTTAGAGACCATGCCTTTTGGACGTAAATGACGTTTACGCTTAGTTGATTTTTTAGTCAGAATGTGACGGAGGTTAGCATGTTTACGCTTAAAGCCACCACCAGCAGTTTTTTTAAAGCGCTTAGCTGCGCCGCGTACTGTTTTAATCTTTGGCATTTCTATAATCCACTTCGCATTGTTGATAACATAAAATAATGAGGCGAATAGCAATCAGCCATTAAGGCTGACGCTATTACTTGAATTGCCCGACTATTTCTTCTTCGGCGCTAACACCATGATCATCTGACGCCCTTCAATCTTATTAGGGAAAGATTCAACAGCAGCCAGTTCATCCAAATCTTCACGGATACGGTTAAGCATTTCCATACCGATTTGTTGGTGTGCCATTTCACGACCACGAAAACGTAGCGTGACTTTAGCTTTATCGCCATCTTCAAGAAAACGAATCAGGTTGCGTAGTTTGACCTGATAGTCGCCTTCATCTGTACCAGGACGGAATTTAACTTCCTTGACCTGAATAACTTTTTGTTTCTTTTTCTGTTCTTTGAGAGTCTTACTTTTCTCATAGAGGAATTTGCCGTAGTCCATAATACGACAAACCGGCGGCTCGGCATTAGGACTAATTTCAACTAAATCAGCACCTGCTTCCTCGGCTTTCTCAAGAGCCTCTTTCAGACTAACAACTCCAATCTGTTCGCCATCCAAACCTGTTAAACGAACTTCATGAGCGCGAATCTCACCATTGATGCGATTCTGACGCGTTGATTGAATTCTTTTTCCGCCTTTAATACCTTATTCCTCCAACTGATGAAGACTTCTGCTTCTAATTTCTTGCAGAAGCTTTTCTTTAAATTCGTTAACGTCAATACTGCCAAGGTCTTTTCCTCGACGAGTACGAACCGCCACTTTGCCTGATTCAACTTCTTTATCACCACAGACAAGCATGTACGGAACACGACGTAAAGTATGTTCACGAATTTTAAAGCCAATCTTCTCATTTCTCAAGTCTGCTTTTGCACGAATTCCGGCATCTTGCAATTCTTTGACGAGTTTTTGTACATAATCAGCCTGTCCATCCGTGATATTCATCACGACAACCTGCTGTGGTGCTAACCAAGTTGGGAAGAATCCTGCGTACTCTTCTGTCAGAATACCAATAAAACGTTCTAAGGATCCTAGCACTGCTCGGTGAAGCATAACAGGTACTTTACGCTCGTTGTTTTCAGCGACATAAGATGCGCCTAAACGACCTGGTAGTGAGAAGTCTAATTGTACTGTACCACACTGCCATGCACGATCTAAACAATCGTAAAGTGTAAATTCAATTTTAGGGCCGTAAAACGCCCCTTCACCCGGTTGATATTCAAATTCAATATTATTATCAGACAAGGCTTTTGCTAAGTCTGCTTCCGCAACATCCCATAATGCATCTTCACCGATACGTTTTTCTGGGCGAGTAGACAGCTTAACAACGATTTTTTCAAATCCGAAAGTAGAATATACATCATAAATCAATTTGATGCAGTCATTTACTTCACTTAAAATTTGTTCTTCAGTACAGAAGATATGCGCATCATCTTGTGTAAAGCCACGAACACGCATTAAACCATGTAATGCACCTGATGGTTCATTACGGTGACAACTACCGAATTCAGCCATACGTAATGGCAAATCACGGTAAGAACGTAAACCTTGTTTAAAGATTTGTACGTGACCAGGACAGTTCATTGGTTTAATACAATATTCACGGTTTTCCGAAGAAGTTGTGAACATATTTTCTTTGTAGTTTTCCCAGTGACCGGTTTTTTCCCAAAGAACACGATCCATCATAAATGGACCTTTTACTTCTTGGTAATCATATTCTTTTAATTTACAACGTACAAATGTTTCTAACTCACGGAAAATTGTCCAACCATCATTATGCCAGAAAGCCATACCTGGAGCTTCTTCTTGCATATGATATAAATCAAGCTGTTTACCTATTTTACGATGGTCACGCTTTGCGGCTTCTTCTAAGCGATCTAAGTAGGCTTTTAGCTGTTTTTTATCAGCCCAAGCTGTACCATAAATGCGTTGTAGCATTTTATTATCGCTATTACCGCGCCAATATGCACCTGCGATTTTCTGTAACTTAAAGTTATGACAGAAACGCATGTTTGGAACATGTGGTCCACGGCACATATCAACATATTCTTGATGATGATAAAGACCCGGTTGGGAATCTTGACTAATATTTTCATCAAGAATAGCAACTTTATAATCTTCACCACGGGAAACAAATGTTTCTCGAGCTTCAGCCCAGCTTACGCGTTTTTTAATAACATCGTAATCTGTTTTCGCCAACTCTAGCATGCGTTTTTCTAGAGTTTCTAAATCTTCCTGCGTGAGAGAATGGTCTAAATCTACATCGTAGTAGAAACCATTTTCGATAACAGGACCAATCGCCATTTTGGTTTGTGGCCATAATTGTTTAATGGCATGCCCTAATAAGTGAGCACAAGAGTGACGAATAATTTCAAGACCTTCATCATCTTTTGCTGTAATAATCGCTAGATTTGAATCATGTTCGATTAACTCACAGGCATCTACCAGTTCACCATTAACACGGCCTGCAATACATGCTTTTGCAAGTCCAGGACCGATATCTGCAGCGACATCCATGACAGAAACTGCATTTTCAAATTGACGTTGGCTTCCGTCAGGAAGAGTAATAATTGGCATTTAAAATCCTTATTTACAGTGGTGACCCATACGCAAGATCACTTGTAAGCTTTTTATTTCATATATATTCAGTACGTTACGACAATTTCTCACTTTACCTCGCGAGGTTTGTACTCAGTTATGTACACAATATTTATTATATAAATATCCATAGCATTACTGAGCCTTATCGCAACTCAGGGGGGATATTATCACAGACAGTAAAGATTTATACATTTATCTGTCTTTCTTTCCTCAAGAAAATACCAAATAGAAACCACAAGAAAATGCACACATCATATTGTATTAATTGATTGATATCCTTTTCTCTATCTCTTTTTTATTATCTATATTTTTGAAGACAGGGTTATATCTAAAATATCGAAGTAAATAGCTAACGCAAATTTTTCTTTTTCTAATTTATTCGCTAACATAGTTATATCCATTACAGTGATAATCGCTTGTATTTACAAAGTTATTATCTAGTCTCCATCCGAACCAATTAAGTATATTCTTGTTATAGACAAACTTTGCTTTTTTTATAGGGTTTTATTACCATCACTAGTAACCAAGCGGAAACCGTGGCTTTAAAAATAATAGACTCTGGGGCGGGCCAGAACTTTCATCGTTAATATAAAAGGTGTATAACGTGTTTTATCTAAAGCCTCGTCCTCGTAAGTTAGTCTATGCCATTACTTTTGAAACTCTCGCGATTTTATTAAGCACTGTTTTACTTGCAATATTAAGCCAAAGCCAATCACATAATTCACTGCCTGTTGCAATTGCTGTTTCTGTTATTGCCCTAATTTGGAATTATATCTTTAATTCTTTCTTTGAATTTTTTGAGCTAAAGCTAAAAATAGAAAAACGTACAATTATTATACGTCTTATCCATGCTATTAGCTTTGAATTAGGTTTGTTTTTCTTTACGATCCCACTCTATATGTGGTGGTATAACGTTGTTTTTATAAAAGCCATAAGTATGGAAATCACCATTTTGGTGTTCTTTTTTATCTATACCTATTTGTTTACGCTAATTTTCGATAAATTATGTCCTCGAATTTACTCAGCCGAAAATGAAAATAAAGCAACGCAATAATTAGGTTTCCCTATATTCTGTAGGACTTTTATTAAAGTATTGACGAAATACCTGGCTAAATGCGGAATGAGAATCATAACCTACCACTAAAGCAATATTCTCAATATTTGTGGATGTATATTTCAATAACTCAGCGGCTTTATTAAGTCGCTGTTTAGTCACATATTGCATAACAGACATGCCCAGCTCAGATTTCATTTTTCGTTGTAACGTACTTGCTGAAGTATTAAATGCTAATGCAATATCATGTGTTGTGAGTGGCGTATGTAACTTATTTGCTAACCACGCATCAAGATTATCACGCCAATCTTTTTGTATTTCCATTTGAGCAAGTAAAAGTCGTGTTATGGTTGAATATTGCTCGGGAGGCTGGGGATATTGATGCAACCACTCTAATAACCCTATAGCAGCTGGTGACAAAGCGAATTGCCCCCCCTTTTCACTCAATTGCCATTGTGAAGTTACGGGCAATTCTAAGATAAGATTTTTATTATCTTTATTGCCAGAAAAAGCATGATTAATAGTTGGAGGGATAATTAAGCAATTTTGATTAGAAATAAGAAAATCTTCTCGATTAAAGTTAACCTCCATCGAGCCAGACAAACCAAAAATAATCTGCCATAAATTATCATGCTGATGAGATACAGTCTCTTGTGTATAACATCGTAAATGTAATTGAGGTAATAACAAAAGACACTCCTCCTTTTCAATACACTGGTTGATAAACACTATATCAAAACTCAACCGAACATCACTATCGAAGAGTATCTTGTTAGAAAATTATTATGTTAAACAAACTTAAGCCAAACGAGAACCATTTGGTAAAGGTAAATTAAATTCAGCTAATACAATCGCACCGGTTTCATCTGGTGCTCCGGTAATTAGCACTTCGGATTTAATGCCAGCTATACGCTTAACAGGGAAATTACAAACACATAAAATACGGCGTCCAATAAGTTCTTCAGGTGTGTAATTTACCGTAATTTGGGCACTAGACCGTTTAATACCCAACTCACCTAAATCTACCTCCATAACATAAGCAGGTTTATTCGCTTTTTTATTAATTTCGGCACTAATAATTGTTCCTACACGCATTTCTACACGGAGAAAATCATCCCATTCAATTACATTTATCATTTTTTACCAATCTATTTTATTTACAGTGATATCTTGATTACTGAGTTATAGATTAACATGCATCATGCAACCTCACCTGTAGCAAGACAATCATTCTCTGTTGAGAAAGAATCATCCTATTCTATTTTTTCACTATTTAAATTATTAATAATTTTCCGTATTTTTAACCATTATTTAAATAGTCGTACCATTTCATAAATTTGTTATGTATAAAAAGTATTCTTAATGGTGAGTCTTTTCATGCTAAAGCGGGAAAATATGAAATGAAAAAAATAACAGACTGGGTAACTCTTGAAGGAAAGCTCGTACGCTTAGTACCACTTAGTATGGATCACTATTCAGACTTATATGAGTTAATTAAGAAAGATAAACCCGATGAACTTTGGTTTACGACTGTTCCTTCAGTAACAGAATTGAAACGTGATATTGAACATAAGCTTCAATTACAACAAAAAGGATTAATGTTGCCCTTCACCATTTATTCTCAAGCAAATAACCGTATTGTAGGTATAACAACATTTATGAATATTGATAACCAAACACCAAGGTTAGAAATAGGCTCAACGTGGTATGCAAAAGAAGTACAAAGAACAGGAGTTAACACTGAAGCTAAATACCTATTACTTAAATATGCGCTAGAAGAGTTACAGTGTATTGCGGTTGAATTTCGTACTCACATATTAAACCAAACAAGCCGCAAAGCAATTGAACGCCTAGGTGCAAAACTTGATGGTATTTTACGCAATCATCGACTAACTACAGGCGGTCAAAAAAGGGATACATGTATTTATAGTATTACTGATTATGACTGGCACTCAGTAAAAATACATTTAGAGTGGTTAATGAAGAAATACCAATAAACATTAAGATTATTATGCTTAAAAATAACTTTTTTGCTGTTTAATTTGTTATCATAATTGCTCCTTAATTACCTGTTATTATAGGAGCTTTTATATTCCATGCACTCTGCTTACCAGTTTTTTCAGGCTATAGGCCTTGGTCTTATTTTACTTTTACCTTTAACTAATCCATTAACGACTGTTGCTCTCTGGCTTGGTCTTTCAGGAAATATGACCAAAGAACAGCGTAATCAACAATCTTTAATGGCATGTGTCTATATTTTCCTTATTATGACCATCGCGTTTTATGCGGGTCGCGTCATAATGACAACGTTTGGTATTTCGATACCTGGTCTTCGTATTGCTGGTGGGATGATAGTGGCTTTTATTGGCTTTAGTATGTTATTTCCTAATACACCTAATGTTGATGATCCTATTGCCGACGATAATAATCCTCACCACAACCCCAAAGAACCCAATATTGCCTTTGTTCCTTTAGCAATGCCAAGTACTGCAGGGCCAGGAACTATTGCAATGATAATCAGTACCGCAGCATCAATTCCTTCGCGTACTGATATTGCGCAATGGGTATTATATGTTGCCCCTGTAACGACCTTCTTTTTAATTAGCGTGATTGTTTGGCTGTCACTGCGTGGCTCCACCAGTATTATGAAATATTTAGGTCACAGTGGTATTGATGCTATTTCTCGTGTAATGGGATTTTTATTAATCTGTATGGGTGTTCAATTTATGATTAACGGTGTTCTTGAAATTATTGCAGATTTGCCTGCTTTATTAAAACAGGCTCAGGCTGTAGCTAATTTGCCCGATTAATTATCCCCTGCATGGTAAGCAGCTCTTACTTTAGCTAAATAACGTGGTGCTTGAGTTGCCGGATGATTTTTTTCAACATAACGATAAAAATCGTCCGCACTCATTGAATTAATTTTAGCTATCGCATTGTCTCTATCTTTATCAAATGTTCTCAATAAAGCGCCGGCGCCATTGACATAAGCAAGAATGGTGGCGTAATAAAGTGTTTCAGGATCAGCAATACCAACAAGGTGTCGCTCTCTTAATAGTTGAAGATAAGCAGTGCCTAAATCAATATTAATAGCAGGATCTTTCAATTGAGCTGTTGTTGGTTGTCCCGTTTTTCCTCTATTTTGATAAACATCTCTTCCTGCAGTTGATGCTTTAATTTGCATTAATCCAACTGCATTTGATTTACTAATTACCTCTGGCCTAAAATTAGATTCGACTTGGATAATGGCTTTAATTAATGTTTCATCAACATTATAACGGCTAGAGGCTTGTTGTATGTGGTTATCAAAAGGGGTTACTTTCCATTGTGCCGTGGATATTGAAGCATTATTAATACGGCTATTTATCGGCTTTTGGCTTAAAAATCGAGATGTGTCTTTTTGAATCGGTTGACGAGCATTATCAGCACAACCAGCAAGAAGCAAAATTGCCAAAGAAAAGATGATTTTTACTTTCACGTTTTATCCTTTTGCATAAAGGGTTGTACAAAGACATATTTATATATCAACAAGTTGGAGATATATTATTCTACTTCCACACAAAAATACATATTAAAATATGGCAAAGTGCGAGAAATAAATCAATCTATTACTATTTCTAGCACGTGCGTTTTATCTCAAATTTATCCTATATCCTATTTTCCCCCAGAAATCACTCAATCAAAATCGAGCCAAGCATAATAGGTTTTTATTACATATTCTAAAATAAATCATATGAATTAATTACAATAAGAAGGGGGTTTATGGGAACTATAAAAATGGTAGAAGTATAACAAACGTTGGTTTTTGAGGAAAAGTGAGCTTTTATTAGTAATAAAAATAATCTCTTGCACAAATAGTTACGAACGATTGTTAATTTTTGTGACAAAACTCGACAATCTACTTAACATTTATTGGAATACATGTTGTTATCTTATTTCTAGTCGTTATCAAATGAAGCTTTTTGCACAGAGATAACTTGACTTTTTTGAAATGATATTGATAATCATTATCAATTGAGAAGATAACTCTGCAACTATAAGGCAATAATAATATGGATATATTTCGTTCTGTAAACAAAATTTCACTTACAGCTTTATGCCTTATGGCAACTGTATTTTTAACCACACCTACACAAGCAAAAGATAAACTTAAAGTCGTTACTACCTTTACTATTATTCAAGATATCGCACAAAATGTCGCTGGAGATGCAGCGATCGTTGAATCAATTACAAAACCTGGCGCTGAAATTCATGATTATCAGCCTACCCCAAAAGATATTGTAAAAGCTCAAAAAGCTGATTTGATCTTATGGAATGGTTTAAACCTTGAACGCTGGTTCGAGCGTTTTTTTAATGAGTTACGTAATGTTCCTGCGGTCGTCGTAACAGAAGGCATCACGCCAATGGCAATTAGTGAGGGTGCTTACAAAAATAATCCGAATCCACACGCATGGATGTCACCAAATAACGCATTAATTTATATTGAAAATATTCGTAAAGCACTTGTTGAACACGATCCTGATAATGCGGCAATTTATAATCAAAATGCAGCAAATTACGCAGAAAAAATTAAACAACTTGATGCACCATTAAGAGAAAGATTATCTCGTATACCACAAGAAGATCGTTGGTTAGTGACCAGTGAAGGTGCCTTTAGTTATTTAACTAATGATTATGGCTTTAAAGAAGTTTATTTATGGCCAATTAATGCAGAAGAACAAGGCACACCACAACAAGTTAAATACGTCATTGATACAGTAAGAAAACACAATATCCCTGTTGTCTTTAGTGAGAGTACAATTTCAGATAAACCGGCTAAACAAGTCAGCAAAGAAACTGGTGCAAAATATGGCGGTGTTCTTTACGTTGATTCACTTTCCGCTGAAGGCGGTGAAGTTCCTACTTATATTGATTTAATTACTATCACTGTGGATACAATTGCGAAAGGATTTGGTCAATGAGTAAAATAGAAACGAATCCAACGTTGACAGTTGATAACGCTACTGTCACCTATAACAATGGTCATACCGCCATCTTTGATGCGAGTTTCTCTATCACGGGTGGCACAATTTGTGCCCTCGTCGGCATCAATGGTAGTGGTAAATCCACTCTATTTAAAACCATTATGGGGCTAGTAAAGCCCTCTAAAGGTAAAGTGACATTAAACGACAACCCTATTCAACAAGCATTAAAGCAAAACATGATTGCTTATGTACCACAAACAGAAGAAGTTGACTGGAATTTTCCTGTGCTCGTTTCTGATGTTGTAATGATGGGACGTTATGGAAAAATGGGATTTTTTCGTATTCCATCAAAACATGATCATGAGATTGTTGAAGCATCGCTAGAGCGTGTGGGGTTATCTGGATTAGGTCATCGTCAAATTGGTGAACTTTCTGGTGGTCAGAAGAAACGTGTTTTCTTAGCGCGAGCAATGGCTCAAGAAGGCACTGTTTTATTACTTGATGAACCCTTTACTGGTGTCGATGTTAAAACCGAAAATGCCATTATCGAACTTTTACGTAATTTACGTGAAGAAGGTCATCTCGTTTTAGTTTCAACACATAACTTAGGAAGTGTGCCTGAATTTTGTGACCACGTTATTTTAATAAACAGAACGGTATTAGATAGTGGACCAACTGAAACAACCTTTACCCAAAAGAACTTAGAACACGCATTTGGTGGTGTATTGCGTCATATCAGTTTGTCGGGTTCTGATCTTCACGATGACGATGATCCACGCTCACTTACTGTCATTACTGATGATGAACGCGCGGCCGTTTTTTATGGTCATCAAAAAGAACATACTCCAGCGCACCAAAGTCAGCGCAAACAAGGAGATTAGCCATGCTAGATTTACTCCTACAGCCTTTTGAATATAACTATATGGTGAAAGCTATTTGGGTTAGTGCTTTAGTAGGCGCTGTCTGTGCGTTTCTTTCATCCTATCTTATTTTGAAAGGTTGGTCTTTAATGGGAGATGCCCTTTCCCACTCCGTTGTCCCTGGTGTTGCGGGGGCTTATATATTAGGTTTACCTTATGCGGTCGGTGCTTTTTTTACGGGTTTGCTCGCAGCATTATCAATGACATTTATTCGCCATATCACTCGCCTTCGTGAAGATGCCGTTATTGGCTTTATTTTCTCTACTTTTTTTGCCTTTGGTCTGTTGCTGGTTTCGCTTAAACCGACAGCCGTCAACGTTCAGACCATCATCCTCGGGAATATTCTAGGTATTGCAGATGAAGATGTATGGCAAGTTGTTATTATTACAGGTGTCTCTTTTCTCGTCTTATTTTGTATCTGGAAAGACTTGCTGGTCGTTTTCTTTGATGAAATCCACGCCAGATCTATTGGTCTATCACCTTTAAAATTAAAAATTATCTTTTTTACTTTATTAAGTGCTTGCACCGTTGCTGCACTTCAAACTGTTGGTGCCATTCTGGTCATTGCAATGGTTGTAACACCTGGCGCAACAGCTTATCTACTCACCGATCAATTTAAACGACTTGCTATTATTGCTATCTGCATTGGTACGATAACCAGTGCTGTAGGTGCCTATCTTAGCTATTTCTTTAATGGTGCAACGGGTGGCGTCATTGTCACAATGCAAACTGCACTTTTTTTATTGGCATTCTTATTTGCGCCTAAACACGGCATGTTAGCTGCACGTCGCCGTGCTCGCCAAAGCTCACAACAGTTAATCTCACAATCTCATCAGCACCAAGAAGTCCCAAAACAAGACGAGGTGAAACTATGAATGAGCTAATTGAATTTTTCATTGAACCATTTCAATATCCCTTTATGCAACGGGCTATTATTGCCGCTATCATTATCGGGATCGCCTGCGCTATTTTATCTTGTTATATGGTTTTAAAAGGCTGGTCTTTAATGGGAGATGCTATCTCTCACGCAGTGTTACCCGGTGTAGTACTTGCTTATGTCACTGCAATTCCATTAACGGTAGGCGCCTTTCTTTCTGGCTTGTTTTGTTCGTTTGCCACTGGCTATTTAAAAGAGCACAGTCGTATTAAAGAAGATACTGTGATGGGAATTGTATTCTCAGGTATGTTTGCCGTAGGCTTGGTGATTTTTGCTAGTGTCGATACAGACCAACATTTAATGCATATTCTATTTGGTAATATTTTGGGTATAACGCCAGATGTATTAACTCAAATTAGTATTATTTGTTTAATTACCATCACTATCATGCTAGTTAAGCAAAAAGACTTTATGCTTTATTGTTTCGATCCTAATCAAGCAAGGATCGTCGGTTTACCTGTTACCTTATTGCACTATGGCTTACTGTCTATTTTGGCATTAACTATCGTTGCTTCAATGCAGGCCGTCGGGATTATTTTAGTTGTCGCCATGCTTATTTCTCCGGGGATCACTGCGTATTTATTAACACGTAGTTTCTCTCGTATGATAATGCTAGCTATTATATTTTCTGTCGCATCCAGTGTGATTGGTACATTTATTAGTTTCCATATTGATGGTGCAACAGGTCCATGTATTGTGCTAACTCAAGCTATATTCTTTATTATTGCGTTATTCTGTAATCAGATTAAATTAGCAAAAATAAAGCGACAAACAAAACCCGCGAACGCCTGATAATCTCCTTTATCTTCGCAAAAACGGGATAATCATCCCGTTTTTTAGCTTTATACTTTATTGATTTAATTAAAGTGTTATTGTCATAAGATAAACATCGCTCGTTATTATTTTATTTGGGTCTACTAAGTAAACAACTTTGCGAGGTGTAAGTATGTGGCAGAATATAGGTCGTTTACTGGAATCAAACTTAGGATTTTCAGCAAAGATAAACGAAAAAACTCACCTTTCTAGTGGCGATATTCACCATACATGGAAAATTTATTATGGTGATACCCCCGTCTTTGTAAAATCCAACTTACGTGAGTTTCTGCCTAATTTTAAAAATGAAGCAGAACAACTTGAAATGTTGGCAAAAAGCCAAACAATTCGTACTCCTCGCGTTCTTGGCATTGGTAATAGTAAAGATGCCAGCTTCTTACTCCTCGAGTTCTTACCTGTGCAACCTTTTACACCTCACAGTGCTTATTGCTTTGGTCAACAATTAGCAAGACTACATCAATGGGAAGATCAACCTAGTTATGGTTTTGATTTTGATACTCAAATCGATACAACTCCCCAACTAAATGGCTGGGAAAAACGCTGGAACCACTTTTATTCTGAAAAACGTGTTGGCTTCCAACTGCAACTGGCGTCAGAAAAAGGGATGGTCTTTGGTGATATCGATGAGATCACCCAAATTATTCATCATCGTCTAGCTGATCATAACCCACAACCGTCTTTGCTTCATGGCAACTTATGGCCTAAAAACTGCGCTGCAATTGGTCAATCTGAAGGTACAGTTTTTGATCCTGCTTGTTATTGGGGAGATAGAGAATGTGATATAGCGATGCTGCCACTTTGTACTGCAGTACCCGCTAATATTTTTGATGGTTATCAGAGTGTCTGGCCGTTATCTGAAAAATTTTTATTACGTCAGCCCATTTATCAACTCTATTTTTTCCTCAACCGCTGTAATCTATTTGGTGGTGAAAAAGATTACCTAGAAGCCCGAAAAATTATTGATGATTTATTAGCCACCCCCTGAAAAAAGATAAAAAAAACAGTTTAAAACAAGTAATAAGCTAAAAATATAACCTCGCCAGCTCACCAGCTCACATTGTGCGAGGTTTATTTTCCCTTCAGTTAGATAAATGAACTATCCTCGTTCATTGTAAAGGGTTATTACCATCCTAAAAATTTCAGCAAGAAATACCCAATTGCCATAACAATAATGGGGGATAGATAAAGCACCATAATTTGAGTGAAAATAGTATGCCGTGGTAATTTGATATTCTGTTGTAACTCTTCGGCAGTGATACCACTCTTCATCGCTCGTTCAATAATAAGCTGATCTTGTATATTTTCTTTTAAATACTTAACTTGGCGATAAATTCGTAATCCCGATGCGCTAAACGCCAATCCAACAAACATAAAAAGAAAAATAACAAAAAAAGTGATATTTTCCTGACTCAATCCCATTTGTGTATTGGGGATAGGTGAATTTCGCCAGAAGAAGCCTAAAAAAGGTGTATTAAATTGTACCATTTCCGCTAACACACGAAAAAAATCATTGATCACGGCATTTACACCATCACCACTTGGACGTTGGATTGCAGCCAATCCTATCAACGACACTGTTGTAGAAATAAAGGCAGGAATAAAAATAAGCCAGCCAAGAACTCGCTTTGAAATGGCATATAATCCTGCATATTGATAACTCATCACATCCTCACTAGTAGAATTCGTCAATATTTATCTGTTTATCGTAGTCTAATTAACGGCTAATACGACAATATATTAATAGTAGCCATTCTCTCTATTTATTTTACTAAATAAATAAGAAACTGATTAAAAAGATTTTCTTTGTAACTCTTGCTACAATCGCCATTCGACAACATAGACCTTATTTATGGAGAGTAACATGTCTTTTAAATTCCCTATTGAAGCTGCTATTTTTGATATGGATGGTTTATTAATCGACTCTGAACCATTTTGGCAGCAAGCAGAACATGAGGTCTTTGCTGAATTAGGCGTCGATTTATCCCTTTCATCGGCAATGCCCGATATGGTTGGATTAAGAATAAACGAAGTCATTGATTTATGGTATAAAGCCTCACCATGGCAAGGCGTTTCAAAACAAGAAGCAAAACAAAAAATGGTTTCTCGTGTTGTCAAATTGGTTGAAGAAACCAAGCCACTATTACCTGGTGTCGAACATGCTCTAGATCTTTGTAAATCATCAGGATTGAAAATTGCATTAGCATCAGCTTCTCCTGATTTTATGCTTGAGCGTGTGCTTGAGTTGTTTAATATTCGTCATTATTTCTCAGCTGTCGTGTCTGCTGATGAATTACCGCACAGTAAGCCACATCCAGAAGTTTATCTAAATGCAGCTAAAGCACTTAATCTTGATCCTATCCACTGTGTTTCATTAGAGGATTCTCGTAATGGCATGATTGCCTGTAAAGGTGCAAGAATGCGCTCTATCGTTGTACCAGCAGCAACACAATTTAATGATAAGCAATGGGGTTTAGCTGATGTGAAAATTGCCTCTCTTAATGAGTTAACACAACTACATTTATTAGGTTAGTTTCCATCAATAAAAGGGGTATTTTGCTTTATTAGATATCCCTTTTGTTCTGCTTCTAACACTTAATTCATTAATGCTACTTTTTTTACTCTTAGCATTTTCTCACTCATTTGTCTTACTACCACCAGCCCCCATTCTATCTTTTAGGTTTTTATCCTAAATTCGATCGTTTTTAAATCAATCAAATAAAATATTTCTGTTATTGCTTAATATTTAAGACAATTTTTATCTTTTTTGTCTGTTAGTTATCATCAAAACCTTTTATACTTTATCACTGTATAAATGAACAGCAAACGAACAGACTTGGAATGACCGCAGAAGGACATTTACTTTTTTCTGTTGCAACACTTGTGTTAGCACAGAAACTTGAAATAACGCCAGCTCTTGCTCATGGTGATTGGTTTCACATGATCCCTGCTGTCTTATTAGGCTCACTTTTACCAGACTTAGATCATCCAGGCTCTATACTTGGACGATTGTTCCGTATTATTTCTCTGCCCTTATCAAAACTTTGTGGTCACCGAGGTTTCACTCATAGCCTACTCGCATTTTGTGGTTTAGCCATTTTATGGGAAACCCAAGTTTCACCACGCTGGGAAATTTCAGCAGATATTTTTCATGCACTTTTACTTGGTTATCTTAGCCATCTCATTGCCGATATGTTAACCCCAGCAGGAGTTCCTTTCCTATGGCCTTTAAAAATGCGCTTTGCGCTACCTATTTTAGGTAAAAAAAATAATAAAAAAGGGGAGCGTTTTATCTCCGTTCTTATTCTTGTAGGCGCACTTTTCTTACCTCCACACCTTACTGTTACATTGCCTTCGCAAGTCAATAATTGGTTACAGATGTACCACGACAAGCGCACTAATTTTTAACACCCTCTGACAAAACCCTACGTTTCTCTATTTATTTATAAATTCTTACATCTTTTTATGCCTATTTCCTTGTCTTTATAACCAAACGATTATATAAAAGAATAATTAATTATAAAAAGTTATTAACAATCCTGTTACCCTATAACGAGTTGATGCTGTTATATCCTTTCTTACTATCTAAGAACTCATATCGCATACAATCGTCGAAATTATATAAATAAAAATCTCGTTGGAGAGTTAAGATGAATTTTCCGTTAATCATTAACGTACTCGTCTTTGTTGTGTTATTACTCGTCTTGGCTAAATTAAGTCAACGTCAGTGGAGCCTTTCAAAGAAAGTTCTTGTTGGTTTAGTTTTTGGTGTTGCTTTTGGGTTAGCGCTACACGCATTCTATGACTCACACGATCCTATTATTAAAGAATCTATTCTTTGGTTTAATATCGTGGGTAATGGCTATGTTCAGCTATTACAGATGATCATTATGCCATTAGTATTTGCCTCTATTCTTAGTGCTGTTGCTCGTTTGCATCAAGCATCATCGTTAGGGAAAATCAGTGGGTTAACTATTGGTACTTTATTATTTACTACTGCCATTTCTGCATTAATTGGTATTGTGATCGCCAATTTATTTGGTTTAACCGCAGAAGGCTTAGTGCAAGGCGAACAAGAAGCACAACGCTTAATTGCACTTGAGCAAAATTACATGGGTAAAGTTTCTGACTTAACCATGCCTCAGCTTATTTTGTCATTTATTCCTAAAAATCCATTTGCTGACTTAACAGGTGCAAGCTCAACATCGATTATTAGCGTTGTTATCTTTGCTACATTCTTAGGTATGGCTGCGCTGAAATTACTCAAAGAAGATCAGCCTCGCGGCGAAAAAGTCTTAGTTGCGATTGATTGCTTACAATCATGGATCATGAAGCTAGTTCGTATTGTCATGATGTTAACCCCTTATGGTGTTATGGCGCTGATGACTAAAGTTGTAGCCAGCTCAAATATGCACGACATCATTCAATTAGGAAGCTTTGTTGTTGCCTCTTATGTTGCTATTGGCTTAATGTTTGTGGTTCATGGATTACTCGTTAGTTTTACAGGCTTAAACCCTGTTAAATTCTTCAAAAAAGCGGGTCCATTATTAGCATTTGCATTTACTAGCCGTTCAAGTGCAGCAAGTATCCCGTTAAATATTGAAACACAAATCAAACGTGTAGGTGTACCAGAATCTATCGCGAGTTTCTCATCATCTTTTGGTACAACGATTGGCCAAAATGGCTGTGCAGGTATCTACCCTGCAATGCTCGCTGTTATGGTTGCACCAACCGTGGGTATTAACCCCTTAGATCCAATGTGGATAGCCACTTTAGTTGCTATCGTAACCGTCAGCTCTGCGGGTGTTGCGGGTGTTGGTGGCGGTGCTACATTTGCAGCTCTTATCGTTCTGCCTGCAATGGGTTTACCTGTGACATTAGTTGCCCTATTAATCTCTGTAGAACCATTAATTGATATGGGACGTACCGCATTAAACGTCAGTGGCTCAATGACCGCTGGTACAATCACCAGCCAAATCATGGGGCAAACGGATAAAGCGGTCTTCAATCAAGATGAAGAAACAGAACTTACAGTAAAATAAACTTTATCTACCTCTATTGAGAGAGCCAGTTCATTTTGAACTGGCTTTTTTTTATATCTATATTAAGTTACATATCTTCTATCTATGCCATTCACCAATATCAATAAAAATACCTATAAATATAACAAGGTAAAATCGTGAAAAAAATTATGCGAGTTTTGCGAAAACTCTATAAGTATGAAAACAGCCAATATGATCCTGAACGCCAAGTTTCTCTTTATCATCTTGATGTTCTTTCCGAAAAGGAAAAAAACATATTATTAGCAGCCAATTGGCGACCGAATATTATTGAAAAATTTGCGGATCATTCAGATATTATTAATCAATTACATAGTTTAAAAAACAATCCGTTACTCACTCAAAAACGTTGTTTAGATGCATTTGTGGCTGGTGTTGGTGGTAGCTATCTTAGAGGACGCTCTGTTTTAGGCGCTTTCCATAAATTACAAAATTTGCCACTACATAATTATGACGAAAAACCTCAATATGCCTGTTGTTGGATTTGTAGTGATAGCAACCACCAAAAGCATATTAATGATAGTTATTTTCAATATTGCCTCTATTACGGTAATTCTTATACTGGCAATCCCTCTTATGCTTATCTGAATTTAAAGCACTTGCTAACAATTCCTCCCGTTAGTCCAACGCAGGCAGACAAAGAAACTTTTAAGCAATTACTTCATTTATTACGTAGCGCCCATGAAGATGAAACTCCGGGTAAGTTTGAAAAACGGTTAAATGAAGCTAAATTAATTTCTGGTGATAAATACACCAAGCGAGGTATCTTGCACTCACTTGCTTTAGTGGGTGTTATTCCCAACGCCTTTATTCCATTATCTTTAAATAGCTGGGCCAATTTCGGTGATATTACCATTGTAGAAAATCAGCTTAATAACACCAAAGGGCGTTCCGATATGGAAATGCCGTGGGCAGGATGGAACGGTAATCTCAAGATTGATGAAGAAAAAGCCATGGCTTATTTTGGGGAATACTTAGATTAAATATCAATATTTTCCATAAAAAACGCCCAATACTGATCATATTGAGCGTTTAAACATTGGCGTTAATTTATAGCCTTTAATATTTTTATTTTAGATACTCACCATTGCGTAGTGCTTCAATACGCTTGTCTAATGGTGGGTGAGATAAAAATAATTCACTAAATGACTTATTACGGCCATTAATGCAGAAAGCCATCATACTGCTCTCTTCTTGTGGCTCATAACTCGTTTTTAAACGTTGTAATGCTGCAATCATCTTCTCGCGACCAACAAGTTTTGCCGATCCCGCATCTGCATGGAATTCACGGTAACGAGAGAACCACATGGTAATAATGCTTGCCAAAATACCAAATACAATTTCCAGTACCATTGAAACCCCCATATAAACCCATGGGTTACCATTGCTATTTTCACTCTCTTCATCACTCGAAATAAAGTTAGCAACGAATTGTGCAATGATACGCGAAATAAAGATAACGAAGGTATTCACAACCCCCTGAAGCAAGGTCATGGTTATCATATCACCATTAGCAACGTGGCTAATTTCGTGAGCAATAACCGCTTCTGCCTCATCACGACTCATACTGGCTAACAATCCTGTACTTACAGCCACCAGCGAAGCATCACGACGAGCGCCTGTCGCGAAAGCATTAATATCAGGTGCATCATAAATAGCCACTTGTGGCATTTTAATACCGACTTGTTCAGATTGGCGTCTTACCGTATCTAATAACCAACGCTCTACTTCTGAAGTTGGGTTTTCGATAACTTGACCACCCACTGAACGTAATGCCATCCATTTTGACATTAACAGTGAAATAAATGCACCACCAAAACCAAACAAACCCGCCATGATCATCAAACCTTGAACACTGCGACCTTGTATACCGGTTAAAGATAAGATGATCCCAAAAACAAACATTACAGCTAAGTTTGTTAAAAGGAATAACGCAATTCTCATCATATTGATACTGTTCCTATTTTATCTAATTATCACATTGCAAAAACTATCTTATAAATAAGGCTTTTTTGAATTTTATCAAGTCTTTTAACGTATTTAATACTAAAAACAGTATAACTTTACATTTTGATAAAAAAATAGGATTTAATTACCTACTTATTGGGCATTATTTAAAACTGAAAAAAGATGGGTGATCTAAAATAGGCGGGACAACTTTTCGTATTATTTAGCTAAAGAGAAGGCTTTATAACCTTATACCTATCAATAATAAGCTCATCATAAAAAGTGAAATAGATTAGCATATAAATGGGACACTATTATCGTCGAGCTAACTATCGCTATGCTCTTTGTGCACGACTTGTAAATAATACAAATCGTGCACATGAAACAAGCAATAGCGTAATTAACGCTATAAACTAATTACATTTTAAAACGATATGTGGTTGTCATTGAGCCTGATAATGAATGTGCTCGTTGTGAATGACCATCATACAATTTTGGTGTGGTGTAATCGTTTTCTTGCTGGTGGTGCCAACCGATACCACCACTTAAAGAAACAGAAAGATTTTTTGTTGGTTTCCAATAGCTAAATAAACCAAACTGTCCTTGTTTTAATCTTTCACCTGAATAACTGAATTCACTATAGTTAGTGCGTGCACCAATTGACAGCTCTTTACTAATTCTGTATTCAGCTTCCAATGCCCCCATAACTTCACCATCACGTACATAGTCAATATCAGCGTAAGCTGGTGAGTTAAAGCGTCCACGAGTATTACCTATTGGGTTACGTGCAAATTGACCAACACCATTTGCTTTCTCAGCATCGGTATAAGTCACACCTGTACGCAATGTCCATGGTGACTCAGGAATGCGCCATTCCATCGTACCTGCAAAGTGCCATGCATCATTATCAAAGTTACGCTTACCTTTATTAGCATCACTTAATGTACGCTTACCTTCACTACCATAATCGTGATAATAAACAACACCACCAACAGTCACGTCTGAGGTTAGTTTATATTTTGCTTCTAAGCCTTGTTGACGGAACACATCATCCGCCTGACCATAGAAATAAAATACTTTTAACGGTTTAGAGTTATAGTTAATTCCACCAGTTAACACATGATCGATATTGTGTCTGACACCATTACCATCACTGAAATACATTCTGTCGATATTTGGGCTATCACGACGCATTACTTTACCATCAAGAAACAGTAAATCTAAGCTCCAATCACCCATTGCAGTGTTGGTAGCATAACCATTATAACTGTTTAATGATAAGCGCTGTGAGTTAGTAAAAATACCCGTATTTTTCAGCGTAAACCAACCTGCTTTACCGTTAATTAAAACAGGATCTAAATCAAATTTAACTTTTGCGAAACGTTGACCAATTTTGTTATAGCCTTTTGCATCACCATCATCATTATATAAAATTGCACGAGAGGCGAAGTCTTTACTTGCACCTAATTTGATACCACCATAATAAGAGACATCAAATCCGAGAATGCCACCTAAATAACCAGATCTGAAATCTGCTTGAAAGTTTTGTCCCCAAGCATTGGCAACTTGTTTTCTATAACGTTGCTCTTCTTTATCAAAACGGTTTTCAGTTTTTAAGTATTTCCACATATTAATAGTAGAAAGTTCTAACTCAGAATCTGAGATCAATGAGTTTTCTTTAATTGAGTCTTCCCAATTTCCAGCATTCGCAGCACTCACAGCCAAAAAACAAGGGGATAACATAAGCAACGCAATTCTTTTTACTTTCATTTTAATAAAACCTGGTTAATAAATATTTTTAATTAATTTATATTGACTTATATTCCATAAGCTCAACAAAGTACCATTTTTATATTTAGCTAAAAAGTTACCCTTGTTTAAATTATTGTTGCAGTAATTTTAAACACTAAGTCATTTTTTGGCATAAAAAATTCAATATGACTATTTCGCCACATTGGTATTTACTTATTTTCTCTTAATAGAAGTTTTTTAAACAAACTATAGTTTATTGGACGTTTAGATATTATCCCTTACGTAGAAAGCCTGAGTTTGAAAATATAATATTTAAATCACTAATTGCTACTCTAATAACGTATTCTCAATGTATCAACAATGATAATTCACTATTTAGACAATAATTTTTAGCTACTGTGATGGCGAGCCAAAGTGACACAAAAAGTTCATAAACTGTATGCTATAGTAATTTTATGTCAGTTTACGCGACCATTGTCACAACATGTTACATTTATTGCAATAAACAAATCATTAAATGTGAATTAAGTCACAATAAATAATCAAGCTATTCTTTTTATATCTCGTAATACTTATTTAAACTTTATTTTGAATTAAAAATTAAGTGACGTAAAAAAATTTAAATTTTTATGTATTATAAAATGCTAGTGACATTAATAATTACTAATGTTACTGGTAACTTAATAGAGGGGGTCATTAAAGTGTATTGAGAAACAACATTAAGATTATCGCTAGAAAATACATAATCTATTTTATTAAAAATGCTTTTAATAACTCACCAGATGCACATTGATTGATAATAGCAGTCCTTAAATCTTGGCTGTATTAAGATATAAAAAAGCCCCCAGTAATTGATTATCCAATTATTGGGGGCTGCAATAAATACCGACTTTAAAACGAATACTTTAATTTAATAGTTTTTTCGGCTTAAGTACTTTTGAAAGATCAACTGCGATTTTTGCAGTCTCATCTAAATAAGGATCTGGCCCTTCATAATCCTTAGGTAAATCATCAAGTGACTTTAACAAAGGCTTACCTTCTAATTTAAAACGCTCATTAATACGATTTAATTTAATAGTTTCTAGCTCTTTGTTTTCTTTCTCTCTTTCAGCAAAATTCAGGATAACAAATTTATCTTCACCTTTTGCTTTAGCATCATTGTAACGTTGAATATCATCAAAAATATATGAGAATTCTCTGTCGCTTGCTATACGTTTAGTGTGCTGCTCCGTTAATGGCGCTAATGCTGTTTTCAATTTATCTGAGTATTCAGATAACTGATAACTAGCTGGAGAAATACTATCCCAAGGTAATGCGTTATCTTCAAAGCTCTCGCCCATTTCAGCACTATCAAAACTTGGTAATAATAAATCAGGTGTTACCCCTTTAAGCTGAGTACTACCACCATTAATTCGATAGAATTTTTGGATAGTGTATTGTACTGAACCTAAACCTGGCCAATCAGGGCTAAGCATTTGATCGTAAACTCGCGTTAGAGGGCGATATTGCTGAACCGTTCCTTTACCAAATGTCTGTTCACCAACAATCAAAGCACGCCCATAATCTTGCATAGCAGCCGCAAAAATTTCAGAAGCTGAAGCACTAAAACGGTTTACAATAACAACTAATGGACCTTTGTAATAAACAACATCGTCCCTATCAAAATCTTGTCTTACACGACCATTATTATCTCTAACTTGTACCACAGGGCCACTTGGAATAAATAATCCTGACAGTGAAATGGCTTCAGTTAAAGCACCACCACCGTTACCACGTAAATCAATAACTAATGACGATACATTATCTTTTGCTACTTTTTGCAATTGAGTTTTAACATCATTAGTTAAACCAACATAGAAGCTTGGAATATCTAAAATAGCGACTTTATCGCCATTAATAACTTTTTCTGTCAATTTAACCGCTCGGTCTTCTAAACGGATCTGTTCTCTCACTATCGTGATTGTTCTTGGTTTAGCGCCTTTCTCATCAGAGATAACTTCCAACTTAACTTGACTACCTTTCGGGCCTTTAATCAAGGCAACAATATCATCAAGTCGCCAACCGACAACGTCTACCATCGGTTTATTTTGTTGGCCTACGGCGATAATTTTATCACCGACTTTCAACTCTTTACTTTTTGCAGCCGGTCCTCCGGTCACCATCGAGTTGATCATCGGATAATCATCATCCATTTGTAATACAGCACCAATGCCTTCTAATGAAAGGCTCATTTCAGAATCGAATGCTTCTGTATTTCTTGGTGATAAATAACTGGTATGAGGATCGATTTCGCGGGCAAATGCCGACATAATAATTTGAAAAACGTCTTCACTTTGGCTTTGTGTTTGACGACGCAAAGCGGCTTTATAGCGCTTAGTCAACGTTTCTTTAATTTCACTGTCTGTTTTTTCAGATAATTTCAGTGTTAACCAATCATATTTAACTTTTTCATCCCAAAGCTTATCTAATTCAGCTTGAGTTTGAGGCCATGGCGCTTTCGTTCTATCTAACTCAAACTTATCCTGACCGGTTAAATCTATTGGCTTATTGATACGATCTAACGCATATTTAAAACGTTCAAAACGTCTTTTTTGCGCTAAATTGAAGAGATCATAAAGGGGTTGAAGATCGCCTTTTTTCAGGTATTCACCCACTTTGGTTTTTTCTTTATCAAATTGGGCGATATCAGACGCAAGCAATACATTGTGGCTATAGTCTAATAAATTAAGATAGCGATTAAATATTTTTTCAGAAAAGCTCGCATCTAGAGAAAACTGGCGATAATGAGAGCGTTCAAAACGAGAGGTTACTCGCTCGCTTACAGTAGAGTGTTGTGGCTCTTGCTTTAATTCGGGTAACTGATCAATAGTTGCCATTGCTGGAGTGGCTGGTTTCTCAGCCATCACAACAGAAGTACCTGTTAATGTTAATCCGATTGCAAAAGCCACATTTAAAAGTTTGTTCATGCTCTGGTTGGCCTCCGTATCAGAACTTTAAATGTTCCGTGCGTACATTCATTGCCAAACCGTTAGGCAATTGTACACGTACACCCTCTTTTGCTATCTCTAGCACTGTCGCATTCATCACGCTACTACCGACGTTAACTTTCAGCGATTGACCAACAGTAAGAACTGATGTGTCTGTTACTGGAATTAACTTTTCAGTATTTTGGCGTGGTGCTTTACGAGGAGCTTGAGCCGCTTTTTGAGGACGAGGCTGCCGTTTTTCACCGTCTTTAGGTGGCTGACGACGCGTATTATTTGGCTTTTTCGCTGCCGGACGCTTACTGGTCTCCTTATCACCTTCAGCTTCGCGCTTTTTAGCACGTTGTTCAGCTCTTTGAGCTTGAACGCGCGCCTTGGCTTCTGCTAATTGTGTACGAGCATGTTCAATATGCTCAGCTTCCAGTTCGCCGCAGTCATTACCATCCAAATCGACACGTTTTGCCCCTTCTTTAACTCCATAAAGGTAGCGCCAACTTGAGGTATATAAGCGTAATGCAGAACGTAACTGTGTTTTGCTTAATTCAGCTTCATCTTTTAGAGCTTCAACAAGATCTTGAAAAATGCCAACTTTCAAAGGGCGAGCTTCGCCCTCAGCAATAAAACACTTAGGGAAACGTTCAGCTAAAAAAGCGATGATTTCTTTACTACTATTCAACTTAGGTTGATTTTCCATGAAATTTCCTGATTACAACGGTTTTGCCAACCAGCGCAGGCATGAACAAGCGACATTATAATAGTGTTGCCAACAATTTCTATGGCAAACGCCTGTTAACTTACACAAAATTCACAATATTTTGCTGTATGACAAGTTTCTAAATGCTCGCAGAGCACGTCACACAACGCTTTAAGCCCATTTTCATCTTTTTTATCAAAACGATTAAAAATAGGGCTATCAATATCGAGAACGCCGATAATTTGTCCATTTACCTCTAGAGGTAGAACAATTTCAGACTGACTTGCACTGTCACAAGCAATATGTCCACTAAATTGATGAACGTCATCCACTCTTAAAATTCTGTTTTCGGAGTATGCAGTTCCGCAAACTCCTTTTCCAAAACCTATCCTGACACAAGCAATTTTACCTTGGAATGGACCAAGAACTAATGAGTCACCATCATTAAGATAAAACCCAACCCAATTTATCGTATCTAACTTTTCGAAAAGAAGTGCGCTGGTATTAGCAAGTGATGCGATAAGATCATTTTCACCAGACAACAAGGCTGACAAATTATCAGTGAGTTCCTGATAAAAAAGCGAATTTGGCATCATTAAACCCTATTTACATAACTAAAATAGATAACATACTCGTAATTTAGCCTATTTTATCTTGAGGTTGAATACTCCATTTTCAAGAATTGGGTAAAAAAACGATAAAACTCTCTTAACATCTACAAAAAAATTCAGACTCTTATTATTGTAAAATGAAAGGCATAAATATAATAAAAATGATAACTTGTGAACCATTGAGTATAGGTACTTTTTTTTAGCTTAATCAAACGATAACTCTTAAGAAAGCTAACTTAGGCGAATTAATGAGCAACACTGAGAACAATATCGCAATTAACGAAATAAAATCAATACGCTGTCAAGAATGTGACCATCTTGTGGCACTCCCTCTTGCGCTTAAGCGTGGAGAAGATGCGTACTGTCCTCGTTGCCAAGCTAAGCTTGCCTCTTATCGAGATTGGTCACTTACTCGCTTACTCATTTTGTCGATTACAATGCTAATCTTGGCATCTATTGCATTTACCCAACCATTAATCAAAATTCATTTATTGGGCACAATGATAACAACCAATGTGCTTGATGGTATTCGCATGATGTCAGAGCAAGGCGCTCCTCTTACTGCAACTATGGTTCTCTTTTGTGCTGTCGCCGCCCCTCTCAGCCTTCCTATTGCTATTTTATATCTTCATTTAGGTTCGCGTTTACGTTTAAATTTGCGTCCAGTACTTTTAATGCTTGGCAAATTAAAAGAGTGGGTAATGTTAGATGTTTATTTGATTGGGCTGGGTGTTGCAACAATAAAATTAGATGATTACGCCACAGTTTATATTGGCAATGGATTAATTGCTTTTGTTTCTTTAATGCTACTAAGCTTATTGATGTTAATTAACATTAATATGGACCAACTTTGGCAACAATTTTATCCACAAAAAGAGATCCAGCGCAGTCCTGCAACATGTCATGCTTGCCATTATCATTTTAAAAAAATGCCTTTGACACATTGTCCACGTTGTAAATCTTGCTACACCCCAAGACAGCCAATGAGTTTGCAGAAAACATGGGCAGCATTAATTGCAGCAATTATTTTATTATTACCTGCAAATTTATTGCCTATTTCTATTTTTTATTTAAATGGTCAACGCACCGAAGATACCATTTTTTCTGGCGTCATTGCCTTGGTAAATTCAGGTAATACCCCTATTGCTATTATCGTTTTTATTGCCAGTATTTTCGTGCCTTTTTTCAAAGTTATTATTATGTTGGGTCTATTGTTGAGTATTCATTTTAATTCTAACATTCACCCTCTATTTCGTATGAAATTATACCGTTTTGTCTCTTGGATAGGACGATGGTCAATGCTTGATCTCTTTGTGATCGCACTGATGATGTCATTAATTAATCGAGATCAACTGATGACGTTTACAATGGGTCCAGCAGCTTTTTATTTTGGTACTGCGGTTATTCTTACTATCCTTGCCGTTGAATGGTTGGATAGTCGTTTACTATGGGATACTTATGCAACACGAAGAAAACGACGCTCAGGAAACACAAGCCCAAATACGCCGCAAGCGTAGAATTTCGACATTTTGGCTACTCCCTGTTATCGCCATTTTTATTGCAAGTTGGTTGCTATTCCAACATTGGCAAGATAAAGGCGTACAAATTACGATTGATTTTCAATCTGCTTCAGGGATTGTCTCTGGTAGAACACCAATCCGTTATCAAGGCGTTGACGTAGGGATCGTTAAAGATGTCACCCTAAGTGATGACTTACGCAGAGTTATTGTTACAGCTGATGTACGAAAAAGCCTTGCCACCGCATTACGGAAAAATACGCAATTTTGGCTTGTTACACCTAAAGCAAGCCTATCAGGTGTATCTGGGCTGGATGCCTTAGTGGGTGGTAACTACATCAGTATGCTACCCGGTGATGGTGAAAAGCAGTTTAAATTTATTGCTCAAGAAGTGCGTCCTCAAGCAAATATTGATAAAAATCAGCAATTAATTACCTTAACAGCGGATAAGCTGGGATCACTTAATGTTGATTCTCAAGTTTATTACCGCCAAGTTCCTGTAGGGAAAGTTTATAGCTACACAATTCGTCCTGACAACCAAGGTGTTTTTATTGAATTAAGTATTGATAAACAATACGCACACTTAATTCGTCAAGACAGTCATTTTTGGAATGTCTCAGGATTCCAAGGCAATTTTAATTTAAAAAGTGGCGTATCCATTAAAATGGAAAGCGTTTCTGCTTTTATTAATGGTGCGATAGCCTTTGACTCTCCAGAAAATAGTCAACCTGCACAAGAGAACCAACAGTTTGTTTTACAATCAGCTACCTCTGTTGAGGCGGGTAAAGCAATATATGGTGAAGATGGGCTAATTCTTTCTCTAACTAGTGAAGAAAGTTGGGGGGTCGATGCAGGACAGCCTATTCTCTTTAGAGGCATTACAATTGGCCAAGTTATACAACGTAATATAAGTGATGATGGTGTTATCTTCGATGCTATTATCGCCCCTGAATATAAACATTATATTTATGAGAACAGTAAGTTTGTTGCCAATAGCCGAATAAACGTCAATATGGGCTTGAATGGCATTGATATTCAAGGTGCTTCTCCTCAAGAATGGCTTGAGGGCGGTATTCATCTTATCCAAGGTAACAAAGGTACTCCTAAAGAACAGTACCGTCTGTATCGCAATGATTTTTTTGCTAAAGCAAGCATCAATGGTAATGAATTACCAGTGACATTAACGCTAAAAGCCTCCAGCCTTCCGGGCATTCAAAAAGGCTCTGTCGTGCTTTACCATCAATTTCAAGTTGGTGAAATCACTGATGTCAGGCCATTAATTAATGAGTTTGATATTGACGTTTATATTTCTAAACAATATCGCCACCTTCTTACTGAAAAAAGTGTTTTCTGGACTGAAGGTGCGGCAAAAGTTTCCGTCAATGGTTCAGGATTGACCGTTGAAGCGACACCATTAAATCGCGCCTTAAAAGGCGCTATTAGCTTCGATAACTTTGAAAATATCAACAATAACGCCTCACGTTACAAACTCTATTCGTCAGAAACTAGTGCTAGGGCTATTGGTGCTCAAATCACTTTAAAAACTTACGATGCTAGTAAGCTTTCTGAAGGCATGCCTATTCGTTATTTAGGCATTGATATTGGTCAGGTTGAATCACTGCTCCTCTCGCCAGATAGAAAAGCCGTGACGGTTTCAGCAGTACTCTACCCTGATTACGTAAAAACATTCGCAAGATCAGGTAGTCGCTTTGCGGTTGTCACACCAGAGCTAACTGCGTCAGGATTAGATAATCTAGACTCTCTGATTCAGCCATATATTAAAGCGGAACCTGGTAATGGTGGCGTTTATCGTCAATTTGAACTTCAAACATCTAACATTACAGACTCTCGCTATCTTGATGGATTAAATCTTGTTTTAAATGCCACAGAAGCCGGCTCAGTACAAATTGGTACGCCGATTTACTATCGAGGTCTTGAAGTTGGTGCTGTGACAGGGCTTGAGTTAGGGAACATGTCTGATAGAGTTTTAATTCACATTCGAATTAGTAAAAAATATCAATATCTTGTTAGAAATAATACCGAATTCTGGCTCTCTTCTGGATATAACTTCTCCTTTGGTTTAACGGGTGGCGTTATACGAAGCGGAACATTTAAACAATTTATACGTGGAGGTATTACATTTGCAACGCCACCTTCCACGCCACTACAGTCAAAAGCGAAACAGGAACAGAATTTCATTTTAAATGCAAAAGAGCCTAAAGATTGGGATGAATGGGGAACTGCGATACCAAAGCCATAAAATAAGATAATTCTCCCTTATTTACTTCCAGTTATTTAAAGCGGATCACAAAAAATGATCCGTTTTTTTTATTTATGAAATAAATTTTGGAAATAGATTCCATTTATACTATGCTTGATTTTGTTTGGTCGAAAAGCATTATTCATAATAAATGCCACCAATGAAACATAGCGGAACACAACAAAACATCGCCTAAACTGGAGTTATAATATGAAGAAAACAACGTTGAAAATTGCTTGCTATGAAATTGAAGATATTACTTTGAAACACTCTTCCGATAATCAATTAACTTACATTCATATTCCATGTGATTATGATACAGAGTTTTGCATGCAACTAGATGGATGGGATGAAAACACGAGCATTCCAGCTCAATTGAAAGATAAAAATATTCTGCTTTATCGTCATGCTTATGACAAAGAAAACCACCACTGGATCTTAAAAGTGGCATAAGAGATGCTAAAACAACATAAAAAAAGCCAGATAAATCATTTATCTGGCTTAGGGAAAAGGCTCATTGCGAGCCGTGCGCTAAAAAGTAATTACTGATTACTGCGTAAAAAAAATCTAGGACTAACTCAGACCTTTCTATTTCACAACCTACTGTTAAATATTAGCTAACAATATGTAAATATCCAGTAAACGACTCAATAACACACTCTTTTCTATTCAAAAAATAATCTCAAGTAAAATTTATTTATTAAATCAATAAAATAGAAATAAAATCCTCACCTCCAGTTATTAATCATTTGATTAATTACTTTCGCAAAGTGCTTTAAATGCACCTTGAATAGCTTCTACTGATTTTTTCTTTTCAGGAGAATTAGGGTCTGGAAGTAAAATAATATCAATTAGTTGTGCCTTAACTTTTCCACTTTCCATCTGTTTCATAGCAATTTCATTAAGTGGATACTGAACTAATGTTGCTGGATTGATCACAAACCAAGCGCCATCAGTACGACAATTAAGCATCACCTCTTCTCGTGTAAATGGCCAATCGTCACCAAATTGAAGCTTACTCACTGTGGAAATTGGAGCAGAAAATGCTTGAAAAGAGAAAAGCATTAACATTACCGCTAACACAAAACGTTTCATGTTTATATCTCACTTAATAAATTAGATTTTTACGATTATATAACAATCTATACAGGTGAGTTAATCGCAAAGATGGCAACAGTAAAAATAACCATAGTTCCAAGTAATAGTTCAAACCAGCTATTAATTAGCAACCACTGAAAATTATTTTTCTTACGAATATGAGGCACCAAAACATAACGATTAATTACAGCTAAACCTAGCATTAGCACAACTAAGCTGATTTTAAGCCATAACATGCTTTGATATTCTGATGATAAGTGTATTACAGGCCACCCTGGAATGAGCATAACAGCACTAATAATACCTGTGATGGTAACCAATAAAACAGCAACATGACCAAATAGTGAAAATCTCTTCATTGTGCCAATAATTGGCTTGATCATCCCTTCTGCAAGTTCATCTTTATTACGCAAAAATTGTAAACAAGCAACAAATGGCCATAAACCGCCAAACCAATACGCAGCACTAATAAGATGAATACTTTGATTAACTTTATAAAGAGTTGCTTCTGATCCTGTAAACATGGCGCCATGTCCGATAGACGCATGTAGGATCAACATAATTGACGCAATTATTAATAAAGAGAAATTACGAATATAACGTTGGTGTATAAATAATACAGCTAAAGCAAGAGTTGCTAATATCAACTGCCATTGCCAAATCTGTCCAAATGAAGTACCTAATACCGCTTTCCATATTTCAAATGACCAAGCATCCTCCCATCCATCACCCATAATGCCAGATTGCATAGCCATCCATAGATAAGTCGTAATAAAGACTGTAATAGTGCTGATGGCTAATGCAGGGCGTAAACGAACCTGAATAAGAGGTATAAACTTATCTTTTGCAAGAATGGCGGCCGAGAAGCTCAGTCCGAACATAAACATGACGGCCACAAAATGAAAGAAACGGCATAAAATATAAACGTCTTCAGGTGTCATTATTTTACACTAAATTGATAAGAACCTTTTGTCTTGTGTCCATCAACAGAAACCACATTCCAATCAACTAAATAATTACCTTCAGCCAGATCACTTTCTAAAGGTAATAATAATTTAGTGTTGTTAACAGGATCTAAACTCAGTTTTCCTACTGTGATTTCTTTACCTTCAGCATTTGTTACTTTAATTTTACTAAAAGCAAGTTCTATGCCTTCAGAAAAATCTAGCGTGATAACTTTAGGTGCTTGTGACTGTTCAATAGCCGCGCCTTCAGCAGGTAACTGTGATTTTAAATGTGCGTGAGCTAATGCTTGTTGATATGACATACCTAAGAATAAAACCGCAATGGCTGATAATTTACCCCAAGATGTCTTAAGTGTATTTAATGACATAATAACCTCTTAAATTACAGGTGATTTTTTTATTTATGGAAATATTTTATAGCAAATTTGCGTCAAGATCTCCGCTTCTTCATATTAGAAATAAAAGGTTGTGAACTAGCACTCAAAATATATGTTATTTAGAGCAGTTTCTGTTTCAAATATCACCCATTTTTACACTTCAAAAAAATATAATACCCACATTGACAGTCTAAACAGTTCAATACATAACCAAATTAAGTTAAACGTAAAATAAACATCCTGTATAAATAACATCCAAAAACACATTCAGGATAAAAAACAGTGTAAGTAAAGAAAGAGATAAAAGATAAAAATAGAAAAGGAGCTAATACAGAAGAATAAATAACGCCCTGCTATTCACTCATAGCAGGGCGTAATAATTCATTTATTAACTTAGGCTATCTGAAGCTTTATTAATAATTAGACATGTGCAGATGTTGATAATGTATTCAGATCTTTATCTAACAAGAATAAAGCTTTACCACTGTCACCAACCATTGCTAATTTATCTAAGATTGACTTAAATAATTTTTCTTCTTCATGCTGCTCTGCAACATACCATTGTAAGAAGTTAAAGGTTGAATAATCTTGAGTAGTCATCGCTACATGAGCTAATTTATTAATTTCAGCTGTAATATGTTTTTCATGCTCGTAAGTTTTATCGAACAATTCAGAGAGTGATGAAAATTCTGATGGAGGCGCTTCAATTGCACCAAGTAAAGGCATCGCACCTGTATCACTTAAATAATCAAATAAGCGATGCATATGCTCCATTTCTTCACGAGAATGTGCTTTTAAAAACTTAGCTGCACCATCAAATCCTTTATCGTCGCACCAAGCACTCATTTGTAAATAAAGATTTGCTGAATAAAACTCTAAATTTAGCTGTTCATTCAATTTATTAATCATATCTTGATGTAACATATTTTACGTCCTTTACTAGGAAAATTAACATTACGGATATTATGCACACTTAAAAATAAAAATATAGCTATTTAAATAGAGTTTATTTATTTTTTTAATTACTCAATACGTAACAAAAATAAAAACCAATCTCATTTACAATATGATTTTATTATTTCAACAAAAGTTAAATGCTAATTATTAGCATTAATGGTAAAAAAATAAAAAATCGTAACTCATTGTAATAAATAGTCATTATTTTAAATTGAATGATAATATTAATTTAATTATTTTAGCTTATAGAAGTGTTTAACTTTTATAAAATAAGAATAAAGTGGTAAAATTCAATTGTTATTTTCTATTTTCAATTCCTCACTCTATTTATACCTCTATTTAAATCCCCTCTTCTTTTATATATATTCATTTTAATTTGGATATAAAAAAAACTAATTATCACCTGTAAATTAATCTATTTTATTAACACTTATTTCTAGTTTTCTCCATTGCGCCCCATCCTCTTAAATTACTGCGATTTTTCATTTTTTGCATGTAAAAAAACACACAACTCTCAAAAAATAAAAATATTTCTAATTTTTATACAGTTTTTGGTTTTGGCTGATAAGATTAGTAGGTAACTCAAAGTTGTATGTGCAAAAATTTAGTATTAAAGCCCTAATCATAATAAAGGTTAATTAGGAGCCACTATGACAAAAACAGTGTTAGTACCCGTTGATTTTACAGAGCTTGGTTTATTGGACAAGGTTGTTTCTCATCTAAAAGCATTGTCTGTCGCTGACAAACTGAATATTCATTTTTTATCTGTGATCCCAAGTTATGAGTCTTTTGTTGGATTTGCATTTGCAGGCCAAGACAGGCTAGCAAGTGACAAACAACGTATTGAAATTGCGTTATCTACGCTAAAAGAAAACTTATCGCATGTTGATATTTCCAACAGTACCTCTCAATTTTATGTTTCCATTGGTAATCCTCGCGATAAAATTTTAGAAACAGCGAAAAAAATTCAAGCCGAATTAATTGTCATCGGTTCTCGTAACCCTGGCATGAAAACTTATCTCCTCGGTTCTACCGCATCATCTGTTGTTAGCTATGCTGAATCATCAGTATTAGTTGTCCGTTAATTACTTTATTCTCTTATAAGAAATCTGGTATAAGCCATAAACCAGATTTCTTATTCTTTATTCCGCAAAATTAACTCAAAATAATATTTTATTTTATTATTCTTATTTTTAAGAGTAATTATTAACAATATATCTTTAAACAATAAGATTATTATTAAAAAACAAGAAGAAAAAAGAGTGTATTAACAGTTACTATACAAACATATATATTAATAATTTATTAATACTTTTATATTGTTCATCATGTGAATTTATGTAAAGATACTTTTCCTACTATAAAAAACCAAGTGTAATCAATATCGGTAAAAGGAATTAACATGAATAAAGAGTATTCTGAAAAATGGCAAGAGCGTTTTTCATTTTTTGATAAATATGGCTCACCTAAAACCCCTGAATTTAAAGCTGCTTATAAAGAACTATCCTTTGGTAAACGCATTCTCATTGGAATGAATATCTGGGCCTTTTTCTTTGGTTTTATTTATTTTCTTATTTTAGGTTTGTGGCGTAAAGCATTAACATTATTTGCCATTAACATTGCTATTTTTACTATTATCGGTTTCTTACCTGTAAATAATGGTGTAATCAATGCCATTGGTATTGCCATTAATATTTTGTGGGCAATGACAGCTAACTATGCTTATTATTTAAAAGAAACTAAGAATGATCAAAGCTGGAACCCTTTTGAAGGTGTTCTATAATAATTTTTCTATAGTAATATCAAAGGGGTAATTTACCCCTTTAGTTTTTATATTCCTCTAATCCTTTTTACTACAACACTACAATACCTTCTATTTCCTTCATAAAAATTCATTTTCCTAATCAGAGAAATTCTAGTCAATGCTATAATACGTTAACTAGAAATCAGGGAAAAAATTATGTCGAATCATTTTCAAGGTAAATTTGAAGCAGAACTAAAATATCACCTTCAAAATCCAGAAAAATTTATTGCAGTGTTAGAAAAAGCAGGTGCAACCTTATTTACGCCTAATAACCAAGAAACAGATTGGTATATGGAACATTCCGATCTCAAATTCCCGACATCAAACATAAGTTTATGTATAAGAAAAATGTTACCTTCGGGTATAAACCTTCTTATCGTTAAAGGTCCTGATTTATCACAATGTGAAGCAGTACGGATAGAAGATGCAGAAAAAACAGTCTCCATGTTTACCACGCTAGGCTACCACTGTATTCTCAATTATACCAAATCAAGAGAAATCTATTTTTTAGACGATTTTCATATCACTATTGATAAATTAGACAATCTAGGGTCATTTGCGGAATTCGCTATTATGACTGACGATCAAAGTAAACTCCCTCTCTATACAAAACAATTACAAAATTTAGCGACAAAGTTTGGATTTACAGAAAAACATCTTGAAAAAAATAACTATAAAAAACTGATGTTGGATAGCTTAAAGAGACAACTTAATTCAATTTAAAGATATTCTTTCTATCACTTATTCAAACACCGACATTATAACCACATCCTAAATATCGGTGTTTTATCTTGCCTAAGATTATTTACCTCACGTAGTAAAAAAATAGAAAAAACCTTTCTTGATACAAATTTAAATTGAATGCCTTTTTTATGGAGATTTTCTTAAACTTTTTCTTTATTTTCTCTTTAATAACGTTCAGCTTTAGGCTAAAAATGCCATTCAGATCCAATTTAAAAGATATTTTTGTAATACCACTTATATTAATGTCATGTTTTTATTACAATTAATAAAAAAATACACTAATAGGAGGGATTATGCTTGAAAATTACCTTAACATCTTCATTAAGGCAACTTTTATTGAAAATATGGCATTAAGTTTTTTTTTAGGAATGTGTACTTTCCTTGCTGTTTCAAAAGAAGTAAAAACATCATTAAAACTAGGACTCACAGTTACAGCTTTACTTGTTATTGCCACTCCAATCAATAACTTAATTTATAATTTTATCTTAAAAAAAGATATTTTAGTGGAAGGTATCGATCTTAGTTTTCTAAGATATATTACTTTCATTGGTGTTTTAGCCGCATTAGTTCAAATATTAGAAATGTTTTTAGATAAGTTTATCCCTTCACTTTACCATTCATTAGGGATCTTTTTGCCTTTATTAACTATTCATTGCGCTATTTTTGGTGCCACCATTTTTATGGTTGAGCGTGATTATACATTTTCAGAATCAGTTATATACGGTGCAGGTTGTGGCGTAGGCTGGTTACTAGCAATCGTCTCCCTATCTGGCCTACGAGAAAAAATGAAGTATTCAGATATTCCTAAAGGGCTAAGAGGATTAGGTATCACCTTTATCACTGTAGGGTTAATGTCATTAGGTTTTATGTCATTTTCCGGCATTTCACTTTAAAAAAACATTGAATATCATTTAATTCAAATTTTCATACATCACAAATTTTATTGAAAAAATGACATAAACTATAAACGGAAAGCTTACATTTTCCGTTTATAGTATTTTTATCTATTTTCTTTCTAATCCCCAATTTCTTCTTACCTATTTTAATTCGCACAATCACATAAACACTTCTTATTTATGCTTATAATAATAGAAAAATTAATCTTATTTATTGCTCTTTACATCATAAGTGTTTTTTTATTTTACAAATAGAAGTATTTACATTATTAAAATCTTATTGTTTAAATCACAAACCATTAACTCACATTAAATCAATAATAAATCAACAGGTTATCAATAAGTTATTAAAGATAAAAATTTTTATACTATCTCTTTATTTTTTCAAATTTTAACTCTTAAATTAAATTTAATGAAAATCAATACGTTACATCTCTCAATCATTCATTTGAAAAATTTATTAATAAGAACAATAAATAACCATAAAGAATATTTATAAAATGCCGATACTCTTTTTTAGTATTTGAAAAAATCAAAAGGATATATGGCATTAAATCAAAGAGTGCTCTAAAAACATAACTTTACTCGTTTTTAGCCATTTTTTGTCTATACCAATTACAGGAAGTAAAAATAAAACTTAAAAATCAATAAATTGTACATTTATATTTTTATAAAAAGGAAATAACTATTCATGTTTAAGAACTTCAAACAACGTTATTTACCAAACGTCTCTTTTAGTATGTCGAATTTAAAAACAACCACCTTAGTTTGGCTTATAACGGGCTCCTTAATTTTACTTCTTGGTTTAGCCTCTGTTTTATTTCTTTCATCCGTAAATGATTACAAAAGAAACTTAAACACACTAAATAATATCTATAATGAACAATTACTACTAACTAACACCTGGGAAAATTTGCTACAAACTCGTAATACCTTAAACAGAGCAAGTTCCCGTCATTTATTAATTATTAATAAAATGGCCACTGCAAATACTGATATTTCATCTTTATTGCAACAAACTAAAGAAAAGCTTCAAAGTGTTGAAACCGCTTGGAGTCGTTTTAAAAATATTCCTCATAACATTAAGGATGATAGCTATATTCAACAATTAGAACAAAAATATACTGAACTTAATGCTGCATTAATTGAATTTTTAGCCTTCTTAGAACAAGGAAAAACATACGAATATTTAAATCAACCAACACAAACCTACCAAGATAATTTTGAGCAAGCATACATCAGCTATCATCAACAACTACAAAGTCATTACACTGCATCATTAAATGAAGGTGAGTTACTGTATGATAGAATCATTTATAGTTTAATTGTAATTACAATCCTTATTGTTATTTTTTCTTTTTTAGTCCAGATCGTATTACGAAAAAACTTTATTTCACCTTTAAATGCCATAATGAAGAATATTGAAGATATTAGTAATGGTGAGTTAGCAACTAATGTCTCGACAAAAGGCCTATTTGAAATAAACATCCTCACTAAAAATATTGAAAAAATGCGAGATCAAATAAAGCAGATAGTTAATAACATTAATAGCAGTTCAGGACTTATCAATTCAGAATTAAATGATATTTCTATTATGAACAATAATCTTGCTATTCGTGTTGAGCAACAATCAGCAGCTGTACTTGAAACATCCGCAGGGATAAGACAGTTAAGTGTGACCTCAAAACAGCATGCAGAAAATACCCAAGCATCATGTGAACTTGTGACTAAAACAGATTCAATGATCCATCAAAGCAATGAAATGTTAGCTAACGTAGTTGAAAATATGCATGAAGTCGTCTCTTTCTCTGAACAAATTAATGATATTACATCAACAATTGATAATATTGCCTTTCAAACTAATTTATTAGCGTTAAATGCTGCTGTGGAAGCCGCTAGAGTGGGTGAACATGGAAGAGGATTTGCTGTGGTTGCAAAAGAAGTCCGTGAATTATCCATTAGCTGTAATTTAGCATCAAAAGAGATAAAAGTACTTGTTGCAAATTCAAGTAAAAAAATAAACCAGTGTTTTCAATTAGCGGCTGACGCAAACGATAATATGGTGGATATTTCTAAACATACTGAAAACATCAATGAAATGATCCACGATATATCAATCTCAACCAATGAACAAAGTAACGGTATTGCTCAAATTGAAGATGCTATAAACCAATTAGATCAAACAACACAAGCTAATGCCACAATGACAAGGGAGCTAGTTAATTCACTAGACTCCCTACAAACACAATCAAACCGATTAAAACAAGAGTTAACTGTTTTTCATCAATAAAAAACGCTAACTAACTCAATAGAAAGCTATCTTAGGATAACTTTCTATTGTTCATATATTAAAGTATTAAAAATGACTAAATTCAGGGATCGCTTTCTTGCCATGTGATTTTAAAAAATCTAAAACTTTCCTTGGAGACGTATTTAATATGCGTTCTTCAGGAAAATCTATTTGAGTTAATACTTCTAATACTCGATCAAATTTTCCTAATGATGAAGCAATATGAGAATCAGATCCTAGTGCAATTAATCCACCTGCATCACGCACTGCTTTAGCTATATCTATGCAGTTTTTCTCACTTCCTACTCTAGAATGAATAAATGATGAATTATTCATTTCTAAAGCAACGTTACTAGCAGCGGCTACTTTGGCAACTTCGGTAATATCGATGGGGTATTTAGGATTTCCTGGATGGGTTATCATTTGAACAACACCACTTGTTATTGTCGCGATTAAAGCCTTTGTATTATCCACAATACCCATTGAGCTCATAACCGGATCGTGAAAACCAGCAAGCACGATATCTAATTTCTTACTCATTTTTTCACTGCAGTCCGTTTCGCCTTTTATATTTTTAATATTTGCTTCAATACCATAAAGTATCCCAACACCATCAATCATGCGGGGGATCACGGGTAAATTAGAAAAATGCCATTCATGAGGAGCATCATCCATATCAGGACCATGATCAGTAATTGCAAATAATTTAATTCCCTGCTTTTTAGCTTGCTGAAAATATTCACTCACCGTACTGTAAGCATGTGTACTGGCAATTGTATGAGCATGTAAATCAACGGGATACATAAATAATTCCTTCATAAAAAAGCGCTATGATCATCTATAAGATAGTTCTTCTTCAAATATAGGACCTACCTAAAATCGATGAGCTACAATAACAAAAATATGAAATAACTTATAAGATGCTATTTTTATTTTTTTCTTACATTAGTAAGAAATGAAGATAAACTTCGATAAATATGCTTTAATCTTCAACATGTTATTTAATATTAATTAGATAATTAATGTTTCACTTTAGTACTATACACAATAATTATGAAAACACATTGTATAATGCTTTTTCATTTTAACTTTACAAAGGCTAATTATGTTCAACTATCCTGCAGTCGCTCATTTTGATGAAGAAAGTGAAACCTACGAAATTACTTATCGTGATTTTGATAATATACATGCTGTTGCTTACACGGAAGATGATATTGAGCTAGAAGCCTCTGATATTTTGCATGTTGGTCTTGAAGAGTTTATTTCAAGTAAAATGCCTATTCCTGCGCCATCAAAAGCACAACCGGGTGATTTTATTGTTTACTTACCACTTATCAGCTGTTTGAAAATCGCGCTTCATAATGCAATGCTGGAAACTAAAACAAAAAAATCAGATCTTGCAAGAAAGATGAATTTAACTAGCGCACAAATAGAACGCCTATTTGAAATTAATCAAACATCAAAAATTGATAGCTTAGAACAAGCTCTTTATTTATTAGGCTATGGGATTTCTGTTAGCGTTTATAAAGACAAAAATTGATAATGCTAAAGATAAAAATGGCTCTAATAAAAATTAGAGCCATTAGTTTATATTATTTTACAATCCACAAATCTTGTTATTAGATATTATAACTTTTTGCTTGCTAAAAATTTGGCATGATTAGTATAAATCGCAATAATATCTTCACCTCGCCCCACTAATCCTGCAACTTGGTTAACCATATCAATGTGATCTTCAGCATAATCATCCTTAATTAATTTACCTAATCGCATACTCGTTCGACCAACTAAGCCATCATTTTGACGCTCAATGAAAAAAGCACTTAATACACGCATTGCTGCATGAGTCGGATCCAGTAAATTACCTTTTTCGCCCGCAATGAGTCCTTGAATATAACTGCCAAATGAGTAGTAATGTACGCCATTAACGACTTCTTTACCTTCACCACCACGAACTTCAGGTAGCCCTTGTGGATATTTTTTATTAAATTCAGTTACGTTTTCAGTCGTTAATGCTTCTAATGCAGCGATAGCATCTTGTGGGTTGCCACGATTACCAGAGAATGTAGAAATAATTGTACCAATGGCTTTCATAACAGCATCTGCGATATATTCAGGTACACTATCTTTACGCATAATACGTCGTACTAAGTCAGCAATTTCTGAACCGTGGTTTACACCATTAACAGAGGTCACGGAGGCGATATTTTTAGCATGTTTCGCCGCAACATAACGACAAGCTAATGGACCTTGGCTATGACCAATTAAATTGACTTTTTTTGCCTTCGTTTCTTTAAGAATTTTTTGCACAAATTCCCAAAGTTGCTCACCACGAACTTCGTTAGAATTAAATGCAGAAAGAGATGCTGTAAAGACTTGATGCCCTTCTTTTTCTAATGCATCCGCGATACCGTAAAAGTATGGGTAACCAACGATATCATCAAAGCCAGATAAACCATGAACTAAAATAATTGGATATGTAGTTGACATATTTTCCACTCCTTGGGGTTAAGTTAATTATTTGCTAAACATCCTATTAGCAATACTTACAACAATCGGTAAAATACAAATTTATAATATAGCATCATATTTTGACACTTTATTTGTTATAAGTGATTATTAGAATAATCTAAAATTTACGATCGTAAAGTCATATTTTTATCAATTTTATATTTTTTAATTATCACCCGAAAAAATCAACATACCCTCTATCAAACCTTCTGCTTTTTTTAACTTTTTACCAATATATGTATCCGAACATTTTTCATTTTTTGCAAGCTCAATAAAAGTTTTTCCAAAAACATAATAATTAATAAGTAACTGATAATTTTCTATATTATGCCTCATTAGTCTTTTCATTAAATCATTGATTATATTTGCTTTATAATGAGAGCATTGTTTTCGTTGCTTTATTTTTTCCGGTATAACTTCTTTTTTGTTTTTAGTTAAAAAGTAAACAGCAATATGATCATTAGCAACCCATGCTCCCCACTCTTCAAGTATTTTTGAAATATTCTTCATATTAACATCCTTATTTTTCCATATAGTGATAATCGCATCCCGCAATCATTTAAAACACCTATCTAATTATTAATAGGTATTATAAATATAATGGCAAAAATTTAATTTACAACTGTATTTAATAAAGATATGAGGTTAAATGCTAGAACTATTAGAGGATATGTAAAATCTAAATATAACTTGGCTATTTTAATTAAAAATCAGATTATCTTTAAGTTATAAAGAATTTTATTCTGTTTTTTTCTTAAAATAGCCAGCTATATTAAATATTAGCGATTATGGTAATGTTTCTTCAGGTCGTAAAGTCAGTACCTCGTACCCATTCGAAGTAACCAAAATTGTATGTTCTGACTGTGCCGATAATTTTTTATCTCTCGTTACCACAGTCCAACCATCTTTTTTAGTTTTTATTTTAGCCCCCCCCTGATTAATCATTGGTTCAATCGTAAAAGTCATACCTTCTTTCAATTCAATACCTTGCCCCTTAATACCATAATGTAAGACTTGTGGTGCTTCATGCATTTCTCTACCAATACCATGTCCGCAATATTCTCTTACAACACTATATCCATGGCTTTGTACAAAGCTTTGAATTGCATGACCAATATCACCTAATGTTGCTCCCGGTTTAACTTCCTTAATACCTTCCCACATTGCTTGATATGTTGTTTTAGCTAATTTGCGTGCAATAGGAGATGCCTCTGGCATAATATACATTTTACTAGAGTCGGCAATAAATCCATTCTTTTCTAATGTGATATCAACATTAATAATATCTTTGCTTTTTAGTCGTTCGTCTGATTTTGGTACGCCATGACAAACAACTTCATTAATTGATGTATTTAATACATACTCGTAACCATACTGGCCTTTACTTGCTGGTCTTGAGTGGAGTTCATTAATAATAAAGTCTTCCACTTTATCATTGATTTCTAACGTAGAAACACCTGGTACAATAAAGTCATCAAGCATTGTAAAAACTTGCGCTAATAAACGTCCAGATTCACGCATTAATTCAATTTCATCAGACGTTTTGATTGTTATTTTATCCATATTCCTTTCCTCTTATTCTGCTTGTTGCTTAATAGCTTCTTTTTCCAGCATTTCGTTAATAATCATTGGAAATGTTTTCTCTGGATTTAACTCTGCTTGGATACCAATTTTTATCCAAAATTCTGCCTGAGCATTAACAGAACGAGACATTACATTACTTGCCTTTCTCAAATACTCATGTAATTCATCAGAGATTTTTACAATACCCACACTAATCCTTATATACAAATCATAATGAAACATATACGTTCTATAATAGAATCAATTACTGGTGCTTTCAATTGCTATTTAGTTCTAACATAGGCATAAAGTGCTCAAATAAAGGAAAAAGAGTAAATAACACTCAAAATAAAAGGTCATATTTTTACTTTTTTATATTTCAATGAGTTTATTCAGAAGTACTTAGTAATTTTCATATGACAAAGAGAATAAACGTTATATTATTTTTTGCGTAACGCGAGTTAAGGAAATTTATATGAAACTATCATCGCTGTTGATTGGTTAGATGTTATTAGCGGTACAGTAGGCTTATATGAAAATCTGGGGGCTTGTTAAGATATGGAAAAATTTTATTTATTTAAGAGTTTAGAGCATATTAATTATAATTTTTCTTTTTTATGTTATTATTCTCTGACTTTATTTTTTATTACCACGCTTATCACTATTCACATTCCTTCTATCCTTCCAAAAAAAATATTATTTTCTATTCTATTAACAATAAAAAATTTTTAGGAGTTATTATGTCTAAAAAACCATATCGTATTATATTAACAGGTGGCCCAGGTTCAGGAAAAACCACATTAATTAATGCACTTAAAAATAAAGGTTATTCTTGTTCTTTAGAAGCAGGTAGAGCCATTATACAAGATCAAATACTTATTGAAGGTAATGGATTACCATGGATCGAGCCTGAAGCTTTCGCACAATTAATGCTAAGTTGGGAATTACGTTCATGGCATGAAGCAACCAACACTGAAGCACCTTATTTCTATGATAGAGGCCTTCCCGATATTGCAGGCTATCTATTATTGTGTGGATTGCCCATTCCCAAACATCTTAACAATGCAATAATGCTATTTCGCTATTCAAAAAATGTCTTTATTGCTCCACCTTGGCCTGAAATCTATACGCAGGATGAAGAAAGAAAACAAACAATAAAAGAAGCAAAGGAGACTTATTTAGCAATGCTAGAAGTTTATAAAAAATATAATTACAGTTTGATTGAGTTACCAAAATTAACAATAGAGAATAGAACTAATTTTATTATTAATAAGATTTAATATTAGCCAGTAAGATATTACTGGCTTAGATAATAATAAATTCTTAGTAAGAGGCCATAATTTTTAGATCTGGTTTCTCCCCTCGCATTATAGCTCGTTGTTGTTCATGAACTGCCTCATTAATGGCTTTTTGTTCCCCTGGCGTTCGTGTATTTTTACCGCAAACTAATGTTGAACACACCGGGCTACCTATTCTATGGCTCCCTGAAGTACCCGTACTAAAAGTCACATTATCAGTTGTACAACCTAATAATAGAAAAGATAACAATAAAGTGATTACTATGCGCATAATTTTCCATATAAAATTAAATTTTAAATTGATATTGCAGTATTAATAGGCATCAAAAGTATAATGTGGCTTTTGTATCCACTTAAATTCAACTGTTTGTTTTTTTTCATTCCAAATAGGTTCAGGAACGGGCATCGTAAAGCTTATTTTTTGAATAGGCTTCATTGTTGAATATTCATTATTTCTATATTGATTATTTACTGATGATTTTGACTCATTTAAACCCACTTTAAAAAGTTGTCCAAATTTACGATTATCTTCTTGTACCTCTAATTCAAACCGCGATTGTTTACCCAACATAAAAACCAAATTATTATTTATCGAGTTATTATCAGGTCGGTGACTATCTTTACTAGATCTATTAACTGGTTTGTTATTGCCAATTAATTTCTGACTCGTGCATCCCACACAAAAAATTAAAGATGATAAAAGCAATAAAAAAAAATGCATAAATTAAATTCAATAAGAAATAGGAATAACAATTATTTCATAAAATACATTTACTAACAAAATAATTTTCTCTTGCATCATAAAAAAAGAGAATATATCTTTATAAAAGATAATATTAAATAGCTAAAACTAGAAACCACCTCAGATAATGATAAAAAAGCCAACATAAGTAAAATAAATAGAAAATATACCAATTCATTCACTCTAAAAATGATTACTATAAGTATATAAGGTGCAATTATCAACATAAAAAAGGCATTAATAATAATGCCTTACATTCTAATTATAGGGTGTTTTTATTTTCTTTTATAATGAGATTTAACTAGAGAATCCCTATATATTTCAGTTTTATAATGAACAAACTCTATCTTATTATTATTTGGGATAAATAATGGAACCCCATGACCTAATAAAATAGGTATTTTTGTTATTATTAATTCATCAACAAAACCTTCATCAATAAATCCTTGGACAGTTTTACCACCATCAATATACACTCGTTTATAATTATTTTGGTTAAGTCGTTGTATTATTTCAGATACATTTCCTGACATGATCTCAACATTATCTGGTAATGACGTAGATAATCTTTTAAGGGTGTGGCTTAACACAAAAACAGGCTGCGTATAAGGCCAATCGATATCAAAGCTCATTATAGTTTCGAATGTCGTTCTTCCCATAACAATAGCATCAATTTCATTCAGAAAATCTGCAAAACCAAAATCTGAATTTTCAGGATTTTCAATATCGGTAAGCCAATCAATATTACCTTGTTTATCGGCAATATAACCATCTAAACTTGTGGCGATATAAACGACAATATTCATTTACTATACTCATTATTCCGAATAGGAACATCAAGTTAACATTTATTGAATAAGATTTAAAATGGAATATAAAAAGTGAAGTGATTAAATTTAAGGTATGTTTAATTATTTTAATTTGAAAACTTGTTAAAAATTAGCTATTAAAAATTATAAAAAAGCCTTACAAATGCTTAGATTTATAAGGCTGCTGAAAATCAATATCGTTTATTGACCTGCTGACATTTTCTTCATTTGTTCTAAAGAATCTAATGCTTGTTTACAAGTACTTTCTTGAACATCTTTAGGTAATGCTGCAAATTGTTCTTTCGCCTGAGCATACTGTGCTTTCATTGCTTCAGCTTGAGCTTTAGTTGCATCATTTTTCGCCATTAACTCAACATAAGAGTCTGTTTCTTTAAAATAATCTTCACATGCTTTAGATAAATCAGCAGAAACAGCAACAGAAGAGATTGATAATAAACTCAATGCTAAAATAAGCTTTTTCATAAATATCCTTTAAGTATTGTTAACAGTTAGAAAGTAATTTCTATTATTCTTCTTAAGTCGGTATTATCTCAAAAGATAATAAAATAGGGATAAGTATTATCTTAATTAAAAAATAAAATTTCATCTAATAATGATTGGAATAAAAAATGAAATCAAAATATGATAATTGAAAATTAGCTTATCATTTTCAGTATTAACTATATATATTAAATTATTCTTTTTAAATTAAAGGGTTATTTTTATAAATTAATAATTTAATTTTTTAATTATAATGTTCGTATAACGATAATGCTCGATAAAATAATACCTAAAAATCATTGATAAGATAGACTCGTACACTTGCAATAATTTTAATGGTGACCTTCTCCCTGAAAATAAAATTAAAAAACTAGGAATAGTACGTAAAAGATAAATAAATAGGCTTGCATTTCTTACCCTAGCTTGTAGCTAAAAACTAATTAATGATATCTGAATAATGAATAATGAATAATGAATAATGAATAATGAATAATGAATAATACACTTTCATACCGTATTATTACGGATTAGTAAATAGTAAATAGTGAAAATTTTTAAAAAATCGAACGTGTTTTGACTCAAAAACTCTCATCTTCTTATTATGTCTAAAATTCATGAGCAATTATGAAAAATATCATTATTTATGATAAACAAATATAATATAAAAACAAAAAACAAAAAACAAAAAAAAAATTAAACTAGAATTAATTATTTTAGTCTCAACTTAAAAGTCAAATGTCAGAATAATTATACACAACAAGTTATTTAATTTATTATTAACTTATTATCAATTAAATTAACAATTTGATTTTTTTCATAGAGTTTATTTATTTTTCCGTGATCTATATAAAAGGATCATGCTTCATTTTTATATATAGTTGCCCGTACTTAATAGGTTCTATTAGTCAGGGGATTACCCCGCCAACGGAGGCATTTAATGTCTATAAAATGGGTTTTAATCATATCTGGAATTGTTATTGGTGCTATCGCTTTACTTCTTGGTATTAACGGAAATCCCCCTAATATGGGTGTTTGTGTTGCTTGTTTTATTCGTGACAGTGCAGGCAGTATGGGATTACATAATACTGAAACAGTACAATATCTTCGCCCTGAAATATTCGGTTTCATTCTCGGTTCATTTGTAGCGGCTTTACTATTCAAAGAATTTCAATCAAAAGCTGGATCAGCGCCAATTATTCGTTTTACATTGGGCTTTTTAATGATGGTCGGTTGCTTAGTTTTCTTAGGTTGCCCATTAAGAATGGTACTTCGTATTGGTGCGGGAGATTTGAACGCAGTAATAGGATTAGTTGGATTAATAATCGGAATTGGTATCGGAAGCTTATTCGTAAAAAAAGGATTTTCCCTACCAAGAAATTATCGACAATCTCCTGCAGAAGGTTTTATTTTACCCGTTATATGCGTATTTTTATTTGCTTTATTCTTATGGAATAGTGATATTTTTAATTCCAGCGTGAAAGGTCCTGGCGCAAGTCATGCTCCAATATGGATGTCTATTATTGCGGGACTTATTATTGGTTTTATTATTCAACGAACTCGATTTTGTTTCATTGGAATGGCAAAACATGCCTTTTTATCACGTAATTATAATATGGCGTTTGGGGTGGCCGCATTAACACTTGTTGTTCTCTTAGGTAATCTTTACTTAGGAAAGTTTAATCTTGGATTTGAAAATCAACCAATTGCTCATAGTGATGGACTATGGAATTTTCTCTCTATGGTGCTTGTAGGGCTTTGTGGTGTATTTATCACGGGTTGTCCATTGCGCCAACTCGCCAATGCTGGGCAAGGCAATTCCGATGCTGCAATTAGTGTATTAGGTATGTTACTTGGTGCTGCTTTTGCTCATAATTTCTCTTACGCCTCAAGCCCCACTGGGGTTACAGATAATGGCAAATTCATTGTCATTATTGGCCTATTAGTTACATTTATTGTTGGTGTCATTTATACTTATGCCGCAAATAAAATAAACCACCATGAGACTAATAAAAATGACGCATAATTATTTATTCCTCTTTCATGAACAATATGCAGTCAAGAAACTTCACCATCAGCTCCAAAAGGATAATTTTTCCTCAAGAATAATTGATGCACCAAGAAAATTATCTTCTGAGTGTGAATTAGCCGTATCGGTTTATTTTTCTAATAATGAAACTTATAAGCATTATATTAATGATAACATTAGAGTTATTTATAAAATAAATTCAGATCGCTTTGATGTGCTTTGGCAAGATAAAATTTGAAGTAAAATATTATTTCAATAATACTTTTTATAGCCTCAATAATGAAAGGCTACATGAGTAGCCTTTCATTGATCAAATAAAACCTAGTGATTATACTTATTAGTATTATTCAAATATAAAAAAACCACCCAGATTTACAAAGGATGGTTTCAATATTTTAACTATTTATAAAATAATTATTTTCTATTCTTCTTCTGGTGGATTTTTGAGGATCTGATGAATTTCCTCTTTTAGTCTTAATTTTTGTTTTTTTAACTCTACAACTTCTTCACCATACCCTCTTCTATCCTTATGTTCCAATCTTACTATTTTATGGTCAAGTTCGTTATGTTGATCAAAAAGAGCGCGAAAATGAGGGTCTGTTTGGCGAAGCTTTGAAATTAAATCACGATATTCTGGAAACATAAATAGCTACCTTCCTTATTAATTGTGAATTAAGTACTCTTTTAAGTCTTACTCAAACTGATTAACCTGTCATTGTCTTTATGTTAAAAATAAGACTAACATCAATTAATATTTATAATTTAAAAATTACTAAATAATTTTCTATTAAACATTTTAATTATGATTATTATACGTAATACATTGAGTTATCTCGCTTTATAAATCCACTTGTTCTTGAACAAATAAAAAAGGATCAATATTTTGTTAACTTTTCCTATTCTGACCAAACATCTTCATAGCCATCTCTATCAATAATAAAGTTATATCCTTCAGGAAGATAAAGATATTTCATTACCTCCGGTAACACTGTATTTAAATGTTCTGTGTGCAATGCTTGGTAAAAATTATCTCTTTCACAATATTCACCACAATAAAAAAACCAACTTATCGTACTATCTTTAGATCTTTTTATGCGTGTGCCATAGATAGGCGTTAAATTTAAGGTATCTAAAGCAATAGCTACCATCTCTTCCGGATTTTCAGGTAAGACACCATATTTTATGCATACCCTTTTTTGTTGTTCAATAACATGTAATATCTTATTTTTATTTATCATCATATTCCAAAGCTAAAAATGAGCTCAGTTAAAGCACTTTTCCCGTACAAGATTATAACGAATTTGCCACAATGCACCAAACGCCATAAAAATGAACATTAGTCTATTCAAACAACTAGATACAAAAAATAAATGAATTCAAATAAAAAAAGAATAAAAAAACACCAATTCACCTTAAAACTAGACAAAAAGCAGTGTTAACGCATTTTTTGTTGTGAAAAAAGCACTTATTGTTAACTCATAAAATATAAATTCTCTATATTTGTAGTGATCTCTAATAGTTATTTATACCCATCTATTTGAGTCACTAAGCCCAATGCCGCCACATTGGGCTTTTTTATGAAGGATCAGTTGATATTATTTCTCATTACAATAAATTCAAACCTCTTCAGGTTTGTTCAAATGTTGAACTGTAAAATCAATCGGTTTAATCACAAAATGTTTTAATTTTATATGATTTAATCAGTTTCCAGTAAAGTATTACCTAATACTCTGATTTTTTTATATTTATATTATTATAATTCTTAAGATAAAATAATTATTGCCGACCCAATTCCTTTTTTGCCGGCATCAATAACTATTTATTAGATAGAAGCTCCTGCTCTTGTAATTTAGAAAGCGCTAACTCTTTCATCCAATCTGCAAGTAATGGTGCTGTTTTTATTGAATCCAATAATGCACGCTCTTTTTTTGTTAAACGAATAACAATAACCTCTGTTTTCATTGTAGACATAATAATTCCCCCATTTATAAAAGAGAAAATATTGGCACAAAACAGTAACAGAAAGGTCTGACTTACACGGTTTTACAAAATCATCATTTAAAGATGTTTTGATAAATTAAAATCCCGCAAGATACGAAATATATTTAGCTTACTGTATTTTAATCAAAAACATTATTAATAATTGAAGTGACTATCGCTGTACTTAATGCGATCAATACCAAATCATTTCCAACAATGCGCCATTCGTAACCAGGATAGTAAGGTAATTGGCTAAGCATTTTTTCAGGAACCATTTTCTTCGCGATACCTGGAGGCAATGGCTTTCCTCTTACTAAATTTTTAGCAATACCAGGAGGTAGCGATGAATATCCAGTAAATCCACCATTCAATGCAATTGCTCTAGCCTCATTATAAGATAAAGAAATTGAGAAAGAGGTTTCATTATCAAAGTGATTATTTTGTAATTTATTATGCCATTTGTTTGGCTTCTCTCCTTGATGCCCTTTATTTTGACCTCTTCCATGCCCATTATCTGGATCAGCATAAGAAGAAACAGATATCATAGACAAACCTATAATCACCAACAATAAATTACTTATTCTAGAAAAAATCCCCATGTCTATAGTCTCAGCAATTAATTTTTCACAGAGTATCCTTCGAGCTACACAACTACCATAAGTAATACTCCTAGAAAAAATAACTGGCAGGTACCATTGTGCTAACTTAGTTACAAATACATAACTAAGTCTTTTTTGTTTCAAATACTCTTACTTCACATAATCCTGTAATCATGCTCTAACTCTGCAATTCGTTCTCGGAGTAACCAATAGTTTTGGATAGCGGTATCAGTAGGTCGGACTGTGGTTGCAGAAGCCACGCAGGTGGAGGAAGTGGTTATGATTTTGTGATACTCGTCTTTGATATACACCCGCTCAGGACAACACTCATAAATATCATGCAAGCAGGTAATTTCATTCTTAGCATTAACTAACTCCTACCTGTATTGAATATCCAATTGGCTTATACGAAAAAAGGTCACCGAAGTGACCTCTATAAGAGCGCTAAATTATTTTCAATAACAGGTGTCAATTAGCCAGCTTTGCAACCACTCAATACTGGTTTATCTTTTCCTTCAACTAAATCGGCATTATCACCTTTAGTATAAAGCTTATAGGTGTAATTTTTATTCATTGCCTCATAGTTTGCTCCAGAAGCCATTTTCATAATCTTCATTGGTATCATTTCATCCATTTGATTAATGATTGCATAGCTATCTTTTGCTGTATTTATATAAATAACTTCCATTATTTGATTGTTTTCACATGCATAAGATACTTTCGTTATCTCATCGCCATCATCCGCCATAACAAAACTCGCAGATAAAAGGCTAACAGTAAATACAATACTTTTTAATAATAGCTTCATATAATCTCCTAATACTATTTGATACACACTTCTAATACATCACTAACCAATTTCTTATGATTAATCGAACCCTATATTGGCTTCCATGAGATTTATCCAATTGTAAAAAACCATCATTAGTTTATTGAGCAATAAGGAGATTGTTTTAAGCTTTCCTTAATTTATTTTTAGTTCATTCATTTGTGTAAATAAAACTCTTGGCAAATACTCTTCAAATGACGTATTAGAAACAATCACAAGACCATACATAGATATCCATGTATTCGTTTGTTGTAAGTGCCCTTGAATAAACTGTTTTGCTTTCTCTCACAAATAAACATAACTCTCTTGTGCCCAGCAATAGACCACCGACATCATTAATCTTTTGTGTAGCGATTCGATATTGCTTTTTACCTACGGGAGATATCGTATAAATTAATTGTGTTAATTGTTAAATTTAGCCATCAACCGTATGGATATTCGCCGTTAAAATGACTAAGGTATTTTTTCACTGTCTGTTTCTGTGTGGGAGTTCAAATCAGACGGTAGTCTCTAATATGTTCTACCTACGAACTAGTCAACTTTAGCCTTATAATTTAAATACTCTCACAAAAACAATTAAGGCTACACATTATGCGTAGCCTTAATCTTATTCACATTATCTAACTCAATTAGCTTTTATCTTTATTTTCTATCGCTATTGTTTGCCGTTTTTCTTCTTCGGGTAATTCATACTCAATAGCAATGGTCAGAAGTCCACTTGATAAATCGGCTTTGTCTATTTTAACATTTTTACCGAGGTCAAATTGCAACGTAAATTGCCCTTGAGATATACCTCGGTGGATCCATTTATCATTGTCTTCTTCTGATTTTTCTTCTTTTTTCCCTTCAATCAATAAACGACTTCCTTT
>NZ_JBEEUL010000002.1:0-100898 GCF_040139345.1 Proteus sp. fly-1067
TCTAACGGTGGGTTATTGCCATTTCGTTAACGTTAAAAGAATTCAAGACCTCGCTTCGGCGGGGTTTTTTGTTATCTGTAACCTGTAAGCAATCGTTACAGGTTCAACTCTCCGGAAATTCCGGATAGTTCACATGTTCGGTTATTCCGAACAACTCATTTTGAAGATCGCTTAGGCGGTCTTTTTTTGTATATGCCGACCACAGAATCAATCACAACACCTCACATTCACACAAGAGCTGTGAGTCGGCGTTCTATTAACTAATTCCTCCAAATAGGGGGTGAGTATGAATCATATGAAAGAAACCCCTGAGTTTTGGGATCAAGTATTCCAGGTTATCGCCTCTCATAAGGAGCAAGGAATTAGCGCATCACTAGCAACTGGCATGGCAATTCTGCGTGGTAAGTACAACGGCGGTGGTTGGAAGAAAACGTTATTTGATGGTGCTATGTGTGCGTTGTTTGCATGGTTTGTAAAAGACCTCTTGACGCTACTTGGCCTTAATCATGAATTGGCATATCTGGCTAGTGTATTCATTGGATATGTCGGTGTGGATGGATTAAGTAAACTCATTAAGGGTAAGGCAGGGCTGAAAAATGACTAGACCAGCACGCGGTGAGCGCAATAACAATCCGGGCAATATCCGGCATGGTTCAAAATGGCAAGGACTATCAGCACAGCAAGCAGATCCGAGCTTCTGCCAATTTGTATCACCTGAATACGGTATTCGTGCAATTTATAAATTACTGCAGACATACCAAAAGAAATACGAACTCAACACTGTCGAGTCGATTATCGACCGGTATGCGCCACCAAATGAAAACAACACTACTGGCTATATCAATCGAGCAGCTAAAGATATCGGCGTTAGTGTCAATGAGCCTATCGACGTTACATCTAAACCAGTGGCGATTGCATTAGCTACGGCGATTGTAGGTGTTGAGTTGGGTTATCAGCCATACAGTCAGAAAGTCTTTGAAGATGCTTGGTTGTTATTATGAGTGTTGGTAAATGGGTTCTTTTAATTGGCTCTGTGATTTGTGTTTTTTCACTCCAGTACTTAATTGTAAAAGTTGGCGAGTTGAGTAAAGAAAACAAATCACTCACTGAACAACTCTCACAACAAGTCGAAATCAACAAAGACCATCAATCCCGTATCAATCGATTAAATCAACTCGATATTAAATACACTCAGGAGTTATCCAGTGCAAAGAATGAAATCGACACTCTTCGTGATGCTGTTAGCTCTGGCTCTAAGCGGGTGTATGTCAAAGCCGAGTGTCCAGCAGTCACCAAGAATCCCACCGAAAGCGGAAGCAATGAAACCACCGCACGACTTAACAAAGCAGTTGAACAAGATTATCTACGTCTCAGAGAAATGATAGTCGAGAACGAACAGCAAACTTTGTATTTGCAGAACTACATCAACACTGAATGCCTCGCTCAATAGCGGGGCTTTTTAATGGAGAAATATCATGGCAGCACAAGGCTTCGATAACCCAACTCAATTCCGTGAAGAATTGGATAAAAGCATTCCCAAAGAATAACCCCGACAAGGTAACAGGAGGTGATCCTTCTTGCTGACGGGTAAGCCGTAAGTGACCAAAGTAACGTAGTGATACGTGATGATGGTTGCGATTAACTTCACACAGGAACATCAAATGACAGAAATTACAGCACAGAATCAAATGCGTTTAGAGCTATTGCGTTTAGTTGGCAATGATACCGCAGCGGCTCAAGCAGCTATCGAGTTCGTAAAAGATGACGCACTCAAGTTTGAGTTATTCAAAGACGCATACAAAACATGCCAGACAGAAGCTCAGTTTGTAGCTAGAGCACAGAAAGCCGCTCGTGATGCTCAACAAGCATTAGATTTATTTGCGCAGTAGTTAATTACACAGCTCATTTACGAGTGGGCTGGATAATTGATTAAAGGAGGTCACTGTGACAAAGAAAAACAAAGGTGGTCGCCCGTCTAGTTATATGCCAGAGGTTTCAGAGGATATTTGCAAGCTGCTAATGGAAGGTGAAAGCCTACGACAGATATGCAAAAGACCAGGTTTACCTGCGATAAGTACGGTAATGGAATGGTTACAGAAGCATGAAGAGTTTCGGGAACAATACGCGCACGCGCGCGAGGTTCAAGCGGAATTATTAGCCGAAGATATCATTAAGCTAGCCGATGCAGCCATTGAAGATGGCGCGGCAGTTGCTAAGGCTCGTTTGCAGGTTGACGCCCGTAAATGGTACGCATCGAAGTTGGCGCCTAAACGTTATGGTGATCGCATTCAACACGAGCAGAAAATTACTATCACTGATTTGACCGATGAAGAATTAGATAAGCGCATTAAGGAGCTAAATAATGGACAGGGAGCAGAAAATTGAGCTTCTTAGGCTCCTTGAAGAAAAATCCCGCCGCGCAAATGTCTACCGCTACAAAACTTATTACGAAACTCGCTACCCTTGGCAAAAGAAATTCATTGCACTAAGTATCGAATATTCACAGGTTGCATTGATTGCAGCTAACCGAGTCGGAAAGACTGACACAGCTACCTATATAGACGCTATTCATGCAATGGGTGATTATCCTGATGATTGGGAAGGGTATAAGTTCGAGCATGCACCGCTTATTTGGTGCCTTGGTTACTCTGGTGAAAAGTGCAGAGACTTATTACAAGCGCCTATCATTGGCAGGAAAACAGATAACGGTTGGCAAGGTGGATTAATACCGAGTGAGTTAATTGTCGATACTGAGCCAATGGCCGGTACGCCTAATGCCGTTCGCTCTGCATACATCAGACATAAATCAGGTAACTTATCAAAGATTCAATTCTGGTCATACTCGCAAGGACAACATGCATTGATGGGTGATAGCGTTGATTGGTTCCATATCGATGAGGAGCCAAAAGACCCTACTATCTATCCTCAGGTTTTAACTCGTACCGCAACAGGTGATAAAGGTCGTGGTGGTCGTGGCATTCTGACATTTACACCAGAGAATGGTAGAACAGATTTAGTTATCAGCTTTATGGATTCTCCGTCATCTGCTCAAACTTGCATGAATGTTGGTTGGGATGATGCGCCACACTTGAGTGAAAAAGTTAAAACTGAATTACTGGCTTCGTTCCCACCTCATCAGCGTGACATGCGAACAAAAGGTATTCCGATGCTTGGTCATGGTCGTATTTATGACTTGGGTGAGGATTATATTAAGTGCGACCCGTTCCCTATACCAGACCACTACTTTGTTATTGATGGAATGGACTTTGGTTGGGATCACCCTCAAGCACACGTTCAATTAGCGTGGGATACAGAAAACGAAACGTTCTATCTAACCCGTGCTTACAAGGCTAGACAGGTATCACCTGCCGAGGCATTCAGCGGAGTTAAACAGTGGGCTGAAAATGTTCCTACTGCTTGGCCTAACGATGGATTACAAACAGAGAAAGGCTCAGGACTGCAACAGAAATCCTATTATGAAGAGGCTGGCTTCAATATGCTACTTGACCCTGCTCAGTGGGAAGATGGTAGCAGGTCAGTAGAGCCGGGATTATTTGAAATATACGACCTCATGAGGCGTGGGAAATTTAAAGTATTCTCAGGGCTTCGTGATTTCTTCGAAGAGTACAACTTCTATCATCGTGACGAGAAAGGCAAGATTGTAAAAGTTCGTGATGACATCCTAGATGCTGTCAGATACGCATACATGATGCGCCGTTACGCAATCAGATACGCTGATATACGGAATCCTCCAGAGGAAGAAGATATCTGCGTTCCATCATCTTCTAGTTGGTAACTATGGCTGAAACACTACAACAAAGACATGAGCGAATAATGCTCAGGTTTGACCGTGCGCACTCACCGCAAGAAGATGTGAGAGCGAAATGCGTCGAAGCAACAAGGTTCGCACGAGTGCCCGGTGGTCAATGGGAGGGTGCAACTTCTGCGGGTACTAAACTCAATGACCACTTTGAGAAATACCCTAAATTTGAAATAAACAAGATAGCCACCGAGTTAAACAGGATCATCAGTGAGTATCGCAACAATCGAATCACCGTTAAGTTTAGGCCGGGTGACAAAGAAGCAAGCGAAGATTTAGCCGATAAATTAAATGGTTTGTTTCGTGCTGACTACGAAGAGACTGACGGTGGTGAGGCTTGTGATAATGCATTTGATGATGCAGCAACAGGTGGATTTGGTTGCTTTAGGTTAACAACAAACTTGGTCAATGAGTTAGACCCGATGGATGACAGGCAGCGAATTTCTATCGAGCCTATTTATGATCCGTCTCGTTCAGTGTGGTTTGACCCTGACGCCAAGAAATATGACAAGTCTGATGCCGAATGGGCTTTTTGCATGTACTCGCTATCCACCGAGAAGTACAAGGCTGAGTACAAAAAAGACCCAGCAACGCTAGATGTAGGCATAGATAGATCATGGGATTATGACTGGTTTGATTCTGATGTGGTTTATATCGCTAAGTATTATGAAGTAAGAAAAGAATCAGTTGATATTGTCAGCTTCCGAAACCCAATTACTTCAGAGGTTGTTACCTATGACAGCGAACAACTTGATCAGGTTGGTGATGAATTAATTGATATTGGCTTTGTTGAAGTTGCTCGAAGAACAGTTAAGCGCCGCCGAGTTTATGTGTCAGTGGTCGATGGTGATGGATTCCTTGAGAAAGCTCAGAGAATACCGGGTGAGCACATTCCATTAATCCCTGTTTATGGTAAGCGCTGGTTTATTGATGACATCGAGCGAGTCGAGGGGCATATTGCAAAAGCAATGGATGCTCAGCGCCTTTATAACTTACAGGTGTCAATGCTTGCTGATTCAGCAGCTCAAGACCCCGGTTCGGTTCCTATTGTTGGGAAGCAACAGATTAAAGGACTTGAAAAACACTGGGCTGATAGAAACTCAAAAAGACCTGCATTCCTTCCTCTGAATGAAATAACCGATAAGCAAGGCAATGTTATTGCGCCAGCATCAGCAATTGGTTATACGCAACCACAGCCACTTAATCAGGCAATGGCTGCACTGTTGCAGCAAACAAGCTTAGATATTCAGGAAGTAACTGGTGCTAGTCAGGCAATGCAGCAAATGCCTAGCAATATTGCCAAAGAGACTGTTAATAGCCTCATGCATCGCTCTGATATGGCATCGTTTATCTATCTGGATAACATGGCTAAGAGCTTGAAACGTGCTGGTGAGGTATGGCTATCGATGGCTAGAGAAGTATATGGATCTGATAGGCAAGTTCGCGTAGTTAATGAGGATGGTACTGATGATATAGCGCTGATGTCTGTGACGATACGAGATAAACAAACAGGCGAAATTGTAGCCATGAATGATTTATCTACTGGTCGTTATGATGTCACGGTTGATGTAGGCCCATCTTATACAGCAAGGCGTGATGCCACTGTTTCAGTGCTGACAAATCTTCTTGCTGGGATGCTTCCTCAAGATCCGATGCGCGCAGTTGTTCAGGGGATTATCTTGGACAATATGGATGGTGAAGGTCTTGATGAGTTCAAGGAGTACAACCGCAATCAGCTACTTACTCAAGGTGTCGTCAAACCTCGCAACGCAGAAGAGGAGCAAGTTGTCGCTCAGGCACAGCAACAGGCGCAACAGCCTAATGCTGAGTTATTGGCAGCGCAAGGTGTGTACTTGCAAGGTCAGGCAGAAGTCCAGAAGACGAAAAATGAAGAGCTATCCATTCAGGTTAAAGCATTCCAAGCACAAACTGAAGCTAGGGTTGCCGAGGCTAAAGTTGTTCAACTTCTTGCCTCAGCAGATAGCACAAAGCGCGCTGAAATTAGAGAGGCGCTTAAAATGTTACATAACTTCCAAAAGGAACAAGGCGACTCATCACGAGCAGACGCCGAGTTAATTCTAAAAGCAACAGATACGCAGCATAAGCAAAGCCTAGACGTTGCGAAAACCATTCAATCACAAAATAACCAACAGTCTCCTGCGGACTTCTCGCAGAGTTAAGGAGTAATAAATGGAAAACGAACTGATCATTGATGGTCAGGCAGTGCCTATGTCTGAAAATCAGGAATCACAACAGCAGGAAAATACAGAACAATCAACGCAAGTTAGTGAGAATAATACCGCTAATAATGCCGAGGTTGTCACTGGTGATTCGGCTGAAGTAAAACCAGATCAGAGTGTCGAGCAGGAGCAAGATTACTCCTTGCAAATCGGCGATGAAGAAATATCGTTGACTGATGAAGAAGATTTAATTGAAGACCAGTCTGCGGCTAAATGGATTAAAGACCTTCGAAAAGGCTTTAAAGATACTCAGAAAGAAAACCGTGAGCTAAGGCGCCAACTTGAGGAAATTACAGCCAAGCAAACGCAAGAGCCAGCGGTTAATCATAATGATGAAATACCTCAGAAGCCAACACTAGAGTCATGTGATTGGAGCGAAGAGGCATACGAGAAAGCATTAACTGATTGGTATGAGAAAAAAAGCCGTGCTGATCAGAGCAAAAAAGCCAAGGAGAAAGAGCAACTCGACTATAAGGAAAAAATCCTTAAGCGACTGGAAGATCATAAGCAACGAGCATCTAAGTTACCTGTAAAAGATTACGCTGAGATGGAAGAGATTGTCACCAATGAAGTTCCTATCATCCATCAGGAAATCTTACTTAGAGCTGCCGATGAAGGTACGGAGCTAATTGCTTATGCACTTGGTAAGAATAAAGAATTGCGCCAGCGGCTTACAGCTGAGAAAGACCCAATACGTGCCGCATTCCTACTTGGTCAGCTTAGCCAGAAAGTTAAGTTAGCACCAAAACCAAAGAAAGCACCTAAACCTGAGCCGGAAGTTAAAGGTGGAGCGGGAAGTGTCACGACTGATGAATTAAACAAACTGTGCCCCGGCGCAATTATTGAATAAACAAGGTGTAAAACATGGCTAATAACTTAGATTCAAACGTAAGTCAGATTGTACTTAAAAAGTTTTTACCGGGCTTTATGTCCGACTTGGTTTTATGTAAGACAGTTGATCGCCAATTACTGGCTGGCGAAATCAACTCAAGCACTGGCGAAAGTGTCAGCTTTAAGCGCCCACACCAATTCAGCTCTGAGCGTACGGCTGATGGTGACATTACTGGTAAAGCAAAGAATGGTCTTATTTCGGGTAAGGCGACTGGTCGCGTTGGTAATTATATCACTGTCGCTGTTGAGTGGGCGCAAGTTGAAGAAGCGTTAAAGTTAAATCAGTTAGACCAAATCTTAGCGCCAATTCATGCTCGAATGGTCACTGACCTTGAGACTGAATTAGCCCACTTCATGATGAATAATGGTGCACTGTCACTTGGCACGCCAAACTCACCAATTGCCAAATGGTCAGATGTTGCTCAGACAGCTACCTTCTTGAAAGATATTGGCATTAAAGCTGGTGATAACTACGCAGTGATGGATCCTTGGTCTGCTCAACGTCTCGCTGATGCTCAAACTGGCTTGCATGCGTCTGACCAATTAGTGCGTACAGCGTGGGAAAATGCACAAATTCCGGGTAACTTTGGCGGCATTAAAGCTCTAATGTCAAATGGCTTAGCATCTCGTGAGCAAGGTGATTTTGGTGGAGCATTGACTGTTAAAACAGCTCCAACAGTGGATTACACTGCCATTAAAGATTCCTATCAGTTCACTGTTACTCTGACCGGAGCTACAGCAAGCAAGACCGGATTCTTTAAAGCAGGTGATCAGGTTAAATTCACTGCAACACATTGGTTAAATCAGCAAAGCAAGCAAACTCTGTATAACGGTTCCACTGCTATCAGTTTCACTGCCACCGTTCTTGAAGATGCAAACTCTGATGGTACTGGTGATGTCACTGTTAAACTTTCTGGTGTTCCGGTGTATGACGCAGTAAACAAACAGTACAACGCAGTTGATCGCAAAGTAGCAGCAGGTGATGAGGTTGTAGTGATCGGTACTGCTAAGCAGCAAATGAAGCCTAATCTGTTCTTTAATAAAATGTTCTGTGGCTTGGGCACTATCCCACTGCCAAAATTACACAGCATTGATTCAGCAGTGGCTACATATGAAGGCTTCTCTATTCGCGTACACAAATACGCTGATGGTGACGCTAACAAACAAATGATGCGTTTCGACTTGCTACCCGCTTATGTGTGCTTCAACCCACACTTTGGCGGTCAGTTCTTCGGGAACGTCTAATATCCTCGTTGTTTATTTGGGGGCTTCGGCTCCCTTTTTTATTTGAGGTAAATATGGAACGTAAAAGCGTTTTCACATGGGCTAACAATGATGCTGGTTATGTACAGGCTGTCATTGTGGCTAGTGATTTTCCTGCATTTAAGGAACTTGGCTTCGTCTCTTCTGTTGGTGAAATCACTAAGCCAGAAGTAAAGAAATCCAAAGCAACTAAGAAGGCAGAAACAAATGGCAATGACACTGACTAAAGGTGAAATTGTTCTATTTGCGTTGCGTAAGGCTGGCGTTGCTTCTGATGCGACGCTAACTGATGCTGAGCCGCAATCGGTAGAGGATGGTATTCATGATCTAGAAGATATGATGTCCGAACTACAAATAACATTTGGTGATTTGGGTTATAAGTTTTCACTAGAAGACGAGCAACCAACACCAGATGATGATTCTGGCTTACCTCGCAAATACAAACAAGCTATCGGCTACCAATTGCTACTCAGAATATTAACTGATTACGGGCTAGAACCAACACCAAGGCAAGAGGCATCAGCGTCTTCTTCTTATGATGCATTATTACTTGATACGCTTAAGGTTCCATCTATTGATAGGCGTGGGGATATGCCAGTTGGTCAAGGTAATAAATACACAGCTTTAGGCGTAGATAGCTATTACGTCGAGAGGGGGTTTAATGCCACAGGTAAAGATTCCACTGGCTAGGGGTTTGCGAAAAGATCCGCACACAGCAGATTATATTGATGGTCTTCCAGTCAATATGTTGGCCACACCGAAAGAGGTATTGAATGCGTCCGGTTATTTGCGTTCGTTTCCTGCATTAGAAAAACGTCATAGCGTTGATGGTGTATCTCGTGGTGTTCAGTACAACACGAAAAACAACACGGTCTATCGCGTGTGTGGTAATAAGCTTTATCGTGGACAGAATGCCATTGCTGACATTCAAGGTAAAGACAGGGTGACTATGGCGCACTCTGGCTACAGTCAAGCGGTGGCGTCAGGCGGTAAATTAAAACTCTATCGCTATGACGGTGAGATTAAAGAGTTATCTAACTGGCCAGAGGAAGAGGTAATTACCGAAGGCTATAAACGTGACGTTAAAAAATGGACTCACAAAGAAGGTAATGATGATTTTGTGCCACTCACAAAGGATGATCTGGATGGGTTCTTAACGTTAAAAATCACGCCTAAAACTTCTGATGGTAAAACCGGCAATGAGATGCTTATTACTGAGCAAATGGTGGGCGTTAAATTATCTCAGCAGGAAGATGACGAGAAACCTTATCTTACTGACGTTCTAGTCGAAGGCATTAAGCGTGCAGGCGGTAAAATTACAGTCACGTATAAAATGAACCTTGCTAAATCTAGCGAACAAACAGCCAAAGACGTTACTGAATTTGTAATGACGCAAGAAGTGTTAGAGGTAGTTGAAAGATACCCTCAATACGAATTAGGTGATGTTGTCGATGTTGCTCGTAACCGAGGGCGCTACATCTGGTTGCAGAAAGGCGGTGAAAGGTTTGGCGTTACTGATTTAGATGATGAGTCAAAGCCTGATAAATTCCGTCCATTTTACACCGCTGAATCTCAACCTGACGGCATCATTTCTATTGATTCTTGGCGCGATATGGTGCTTTGTTTTGGTTCGTCAACTATCGAATACTTCACCATTACCGGCTCAACAAGTGCGTCACAAGTAATATATGCGCCACAGCCATCTTATATGGTTCAGATGGGCATTGCTGGCCGTGATGCTAAGTGTAAGTTCGGGGAATCATTTGCATTCATCAGCAACCCAGCAAACGGCGCGCCATCTGTCTATATCCTTGGATCTGGTTCTGCTAGTCAAATATCTACTGCAAGTATTGATAAGATCATCCGTAGTTATACTTCAGACGAGTTGTCACTGGCAGTTCTTGAGAATATTCGTTTTGATGGCCATGAGTTACTCATTGTTCACTTACAGCGCCATACGCTTTGCTTTGATGCAGCAGGAAGCCAGCAATACCCGCAGTGGTGCATTCTAAAGTCTGGACTGTATGACGAAACTTATCGTGCAATTGATTTTATGTACGAAGGTAATCAAATCACTGTTGCGGATAAAACCGAGGGGATTGTTGGTAATCTTGCCTTCAATAAATCATCTCAGTATGACAAGCAAGTAGAGCATATTTTATACACGCCTATGGCTAAAGCCGATAACGCAAGGGTGTTCGATTTAGAGCTTGAAGCATCAACAGGCGTTGCTCAGATTGCCGATAAGTTATTTCTCTCTGCAACAACTGATGGTATTAACTTTGGTCGAGAGCAAATGATTGAGCAAAACTCACCATTCCAATATGACCGCCGTGTGTTATGGCGACGAGTAGGAAGAGTGAGGAAGAATATAGGGTTTAAGGTTCGCGTTATCACTAAGTCGCCCGTAACACTGAGCGATCTATCGATGAGGGTTGAATGATGACAAATGAAGACCTTTCTAAACCAATAGAAATTCAATCCGCTTACATTGTTCCAGATATCCTACCGACTAACTTTAGTGAAACATATCGACGAATAGTGCTTAGCGGTGCTGATGATATGGCGAAGGTGGCTGGTCGTGCAAATGAGGCTGGCGCTGAAGCTTTCGATGCTCAAAAGAGGAATGATGAGCAAGATGTTGTTCTTGTAGATCATGAGGAAAGACTTGGTGAAGCCGAACAAACAATTGTTGAGCATGGCGTTAAGTTGGCTGACCATGAAGATCGGATAACGAAAACGGAAGAGGATTTATCTAAGTTAGAGGTAAGAGTCCTTAATGTTGAGCAAGACGTTGATGGGCTGAAAATAAAGATACAAGACCTCGATGGTCAAATATCTGAAATCAAAGTTGATTACGTTTCTCTCAGTAAAACAGAAAAACAGAAGCTTTTATCACCCATTGATGTTTCAACTTCCTACTCAGTAAACGGAACTAAAGTTGTCGGCGATCGTGTTACTGGCTTTACATCAGCAACAGGTACATCACTTAAGGGCTTGTTTAATGCTAACCAATCATACTCATTCAGCTCTGATTACACGCAGTCAGAAATGCAAACTCTAGCAAACGGGTTAATAGAGGCAAGACAACGAATCAAGGCGCTAGAAGATGCACTTCGCTCACACGGATTAATAGACTAATGGAAATTAAAATTATTAATAACCCTATTCGGCTATCTGAGTTTTTAAATGATAAGTCGAACACGGGAAATATCGTTGATAGCAATGATCAGTACTTCATTAAACCCGATGCGCTTTACTTAGGTGTTTATGAGGGAGTTCTATTGGTTGGTGTTTTCGAGGTGCGTAACTTCTGGCATACAGTCGTTGAGTGCCACGCCATATTTGATGCTGGATTCCGTGGTAAATACGCCTTTGATGCACATAAATTATTCTGCAAATGGTTGCTGGGAAACAGTCAATTCACTAATTCAGTAACTATGGTTCCTGATACCACAAAATACGGTCGCGTTATTGTGAAAATGCTTGGTGCTATACGTGTCGGTCATTTAGATGATGCATATATGAGTAACGGCAGGCCAGTAGGTGTCACCATCTATCAACTAAAACGCGAACAGTACGAGGAGTTATTAAAATGCTGATTATTTCAGAGAAATTCAGAAACTCACTGCTACCCATGCATGGATATATGAAAGGTGGCGGTGATGGTGGTGCGGGTGCTCAAGCAAGGGCTACTGATAACGCAACTGAATTACAGCGCAAAATGTGGCAGACAAACATGCAAAACCTTGCGCCATTTACACCACTCGCTCAACAGTATATTGGTCAATTGCAAGACTTATCTTCTTTAGAAGGTCAGGGGCAAGCATTAAACCAATACTACAACTCTCAAGCATTTAACGATTTATCAGGGCAGGCAAGATACCAACAATTACAAGGTGCAGAAGCCTCTGGGGGATTGGGATCAACAGCAACAAGTAATCAACTTGCATCTATCGCACCTACGCTTGGGCAAGGTTGGTTGGCTGACCAAATGAATAACTACCAGAACTTAGCCAATGTTGGTCTTGGTGCTTTGCAAGGTCAGGCTAGTGCTGGTCAAAACTACGCAAACAATATGGGGCAATTGCTACAACAAAATGCAAATGCTCAAGCAGCTATGGCTAATCGACCGTCGCAATTTCAGCAAGGGATCACAGGTGGCTTAGGTGGTGCAATGGCTGGAGCATCTATTGGTGGCCCATGGGGCGCTGCAATTGGTGGCGGACTTGGATTGCTTGGAGGATTATTCTAATGGCAACTTGGCAGCCTAGTAATGGAGCTGGTTTTTTAGGTTCTATTGGCTTAAATAATTCAAACGCACCGCAAGCAAGTGATGCAAATTTTGTAGTTGATTCCATCAATAGAAGTAATGAGATAGCCCGCTCTGGTGGTAACAACATTCTATTACAAGGTTTGCAGGGCCTGAAAGGAATTAAAGACACCATCGGAGAATACCAAGCACAGGAGAGGCTAGGCGAATTCCAAAAAGCATGGGGTGAGGCGTACGCAAATAGTGATCGTGATGGGATGAGGCAACTACTAGCTACTTATCCAGAGTACGCTCAAGCTATCACTGGAGGTATGCAGGATGTTTCTGCTGATGTTCGTGAATCTTTGGGTAACTTATCATCTGGCTATCGCAATGCGGTGATGAATGGTAATGCTACTGACTATGTTAGACAGAATGCTGATACATTTCGTCGCCTTGGCATTGATCCAATGGAAGCCGTTTCTATTGCAGAAAAAGACCCTAAAGCGGCCGTTCAATTAGCGGACCACATTGGCATGTCATCACTAGGCATTGATGATTATTTTAACTTACAAGACAAACAACTTGGCAGACAGATTGACCAAGGTCGTTTAGATGAGCAAATCAGAAGCAATCAAGCTGGCGAAGCACTAACAAGAGATGGTCATCAGATACAGGTTCGAGGTCAAAACATCTCCGCTCAAAACTCAATGCGATCAGCTAACTCAGCAGGAAGTAAGCCAGCGGCAGTTCAGGAGTATGAGTACATGATGACACTTTCACCTGAACAACGTAAACAGTTCCTATCATTAAAAGGTAAGTCAGGAACTGAAATGCAACAAGCTCAGTTGGCTAATGGGCAAACGGTGATGATAGATCCGAATGCACAAGGCGCTGGTGATTCCAAGTATTACAAAGGATTTGATACCAATGGGAACGTGGTAACTATTCCTGTTAACGCCTTATCTAGCGTGTCATCTACTGCTGGAGCGGCATCTAGTAACCAAATGAATTCAGATATCTCGCTAATTTCAAACGCAACTCAGTCCCAGCTATCGCCTATTACTGGCGTCACTGGAGGAACCGGAACGGTCCCTATTACTGCTGATGCTAGCACGAGAACTGTAAATCAGGAGTCTAGGCAGTTGTACAATGCAGCTCAGCGCATACAAGGGAGAATGCAGAATCAGGGTATCGCAGCTGCTAGAGAAATGGGGGCTAGCGGAATAAATACAGTAGCTGAGGCTAAGATGTACTTTCAAGGCATGCCGCAGCTTGATTACTCGACACCGGATGCTTTGCAGAGTTCTGTTAAAATTATCGACCAGTACACAACGGCATTTAATTCAAAAAATAACGCAAACCTAGGCGCACCAGCAAGCCAGAGGTCAACGCAACAATCACCCACTAATAATCAAGGTGGGTATTCTAATCTCTGGGGTGGGTAATGGCTAAACCATGGAAAGAGGTGATCTCATCACCTGAGTATCAATCACTATCTAACGAACAAAAAGCATCAGCACAGGAGCAATATTTTAATGAAGTAGTTGCTCCTAATGTTGGCAACGATGTAAATAACGCAAGACAACAGTTTTATACCGCTTATCCGCTTCCTCAATCACAACCCGAACAAGCAACCCAACCATCACAACCAGAAAACAGCTATATTGCTGGCATGAAGCAAACCAACCAGAATCTTTCTCAAGGTTTACAGCAATCGTCTGATGATGCTAAAGGTTTCCGTGAAAACGTAATAGATGCCTTCACTGGTGAAAGCAAGATGACGCCTGAAGTTCAAGGACTAGAAGGGATCATGTCTTCGCCAGAAATGAATGCATTTAATACTGATGCAATGAAAGCGGCTTGGGTACAAATGTTCGGTAATGATAACGACTTTGTAAAAGTTATCAGTAATATGGGTGGACAGGTATCTCAAGATGAAAAGGGAAATTTACTGGTTGATTTACCATCTGGTCGCTACGCATTAAATAAGCCAGGCTTATCATCTGAAGATGTCATGCCATTTATCGCGAACGCAGTTGCATTTACCCCAGCAGCTAGAGCGCCAACAGTGTTAGGTGCTACTGCAAAATCAGCAGCCACAGACTTAGCATTGCAGTCATCCGTTAACATGGCAGGCGGTGGTGATATTAACCCGTGGCAAACTGCATTGTCTGCTGGTATTGGTGGGGGAGGAAAAGCTATTGAGCGCGGGCTTAGCGGTCTATCTCGCGCAACAAGTGGAAATATCGCGCCAGAAACTCAACAGTTATTAAGGAATGCTGAGCAAAATGGAATAGATGTACTGACAACAGATGTTTTACCACCAAGAACGTCAGTAGGAAGGCAACTTCAACAGGCAGGTGAGCAGAGTGTTGGTGGTACCGGTAACCGCAGGGCAATACAAGCAGAGCAAAGAGAAAACTTTGTCGAGTCTGTTCCACAGATGATTGAGCAAGAATTCGGTATTTATGCTCCGCATGTTATGCAAGGAGAGGTTAACGCAGGATTGCGCAGGGCTAAAGACATGCATGGTGGCGTGATAAATAACATTACTCAGCAAATGACAGGTGTTCCAGTTACTCCAACCAGATCTATTCCAGCAATTGATGAGGCATTACAACGGATAGGAAATGGTTTAGCTCCAAATAACGCCGCTACGCAAATACTAACGAACCTCAGAAATAGGGTTGCAAATGGTGCTAGCTTTGAAGAGCTTCGTAATTTGAGAACAGAACTTCGTCAAAGCCTGCAAGGTGATAACTTGGCTATGCCTACAGCTCTTGAGTCTGCATACAACAGAATAAACACAGCCATGACAAATGACATGAATAGATCTGTTGGTCAGAATCTAGGTGCTGGTGCATTAAATCAGCTTCGTCATGCAAATAATGAATATAGAAACATAGCCAGAGGGATAGAGAAAACAGGGCTAAAGAACGCTTTAGAGAAAGGTGACATCACACCAGAGCTAATCAACAATCTTGTTTACAGTAAGCGCCCTAGTGACATCGCTAGAATATTCAATATGGTCAATGAGAATGGCAGAAACCAATTACGATCTGCTTATTTGACCCGTGCCTATGAGAAAGCTAATGGCTCTCCTCAGCGTATGGTTACTCAATTAAACCAACTAATCAATCAATCCAATGGACAGGTGTTTAATACAGTCTTTAACCAGCAACAACGAAGAATGGTTGAGGGAATGCGCGATGTTCTTGAGGCGACCAGAAGAGCCAGCACAGCAAACCAAGTTACGCAAACGGGCATGTCACTGATAACGCCAACGCGAACAGCGGCAACGCTATTAACTGGTGGCACTTCTCTTGGCGTTGAAGCTGGAACCGGTTTAATTGCTAGAATGTATGAATCACCAGCGATAAGAAACATGTTATTACGCCTACACAACACACCACGAGGAAGTACTGCCAGAGATAGAGCGATAACTAATATCATCAACACTCTAACTGCTACTGGTCAAACCGAAAGCAGAAACTAATCAATAAGGTTATGGATAACCTGCGAATAACAACACCGCTTAGTTGCGGTTTTTTTACGTCCAAAATACACCAGATTAACACTGGTGCGACTACTCACGCTTGGAGAAAGCAATGTCAGATATTATTCCTAATGTCGTCGTGTCAATGCCGTCACAATTATTCACTCTCGCAAGGAAATTCCAAGCGGCGAGTAATGGTAAGATTTTTATTGGCAAAATTGATACCGATCCAACATTACCGGAAAACCAAATTCAGGTTTATTTAGAAAATGAAGATGGTTCTCATATTCCAGTTCCTCAGCCATTAATTATCAATCAGGCTGGCTTCCCTGTGTTCGGTGGTCAGATTGCTAAGTTTGTGACAGTTGAAGGTCACAGCATGGCTGTGTATGACAGTTACGGAGCACAACAACATTACTACCCTAATGTGTTGAAGTATGAACCAGATAGATTTTCTGAAAGGTTACTTTCTAAAGATGGAGCTAATAAAATAAAATGGAGAAATCATCTTCTTGGAGAGCGTTTAGATAAAGTAGCGTACAGCGATGACTTTGATACATTAAAAGAGTGGGCAGAATTTCCAGCAGAGAAAAAGGTGTTTGTTGGCGGTAGTTATGAGATAAATGAAACTCTGAATATTCAATGTGATGAGCTTTTGACTGATGGTACTGTGAAAATAAAAATGAACACTGCAACACCTGCTATTGTTATTGGTGATAGTGAACGTATTTTATTAGACACAACATCTGTAGAAATAAAAAAAGGGCAAGCATTCTTATCTATAAATGATGCATCAAACCTATTTATAGGAGATGTGATTTTTTTATGGAACCCACGAGATTTCTCATATTCCAATCATCGATATTATTATCGTCAAGGTGAGGCTGTTACTATTGCTGACGTTGGCACCTCTAGAATTATTCTGACAGGTGGAATATTTGATACATATCCTGTAGGAACTAAGTTAATTAAACCAAAAATGGAAAAGAAAAAAATATCTGGTGATTTTATTATTGAATTTCCTCAATTAGATGGTGATCATACATATTCTCCAGAATCAGTTGGTTTATTATGTATTCAATTACATGACTCTGATTTTTCAGGATTGTCAATAAAAACAAAGCAAGCATCACAATCATTTATATTACGTAGATGCGTAAATTGTTATGGTAATGGAATTAATAATTCTCAGGCTATTTTTGGTGAAGCAACATTAGGTTTGGACAGTGGTTTAGGAATAGCTAATTGCCAAAGTATTTCATTTAAAGGGCGATTTTCAGGAGAGAGACATGGAGTATCAATTGCAGGTAATCATGAAGAGGGTAGTATTGTAAATAGATTCTGTGATATTTCTGGTGAAATACTGTCTACTAGCAAAGATTCAAAGTTGGCGGCAGACTGGCATGGTAATGCAGAATATTGCTCATATGAAGGTAGAATACAAGGAGTTACTGCTGGAGGGAATCATAACTCAATTAAATCTGGTTCTATAATTGAGTCACTTGGAGATCCTAATGGACGTAATATATCAGAGCCAACGATTGGTTTTAGAGAAATGTCAGGTTGTGATTTCAGTTTTTCTAATATCTATATTAAATCTATTAATAAACCCAGTTTAAATTATAGAGGAGTTATTGATTTAGGTTCAATATCATCACAACTAAACTCAAAAGTCTTATCTGGAGGGACTATTAATTTTAGTAATTCAATAATTGAATGTGAAAATACTGAACACGCAATTAAAATACGGAGTGATTCATTTGATTTGTGGTGGGGGGTTAACTTAACCGGGCTACAAATTAAGAAAGCTGGTCAACGGCCAATTTGGATAGAGTCGTCAAAAGGTAAGCAAGCTGATTCTGTAATAATTACAGGATTGATTCCAAATAAAAATGCAACAGAGATTGTTATAAAGTCAGAAAATAATAAATATGATTATTCATTTTCAGGAGTGGCTTCTTTAGTTTTAAAAAAAGGAAGTTCTTCTGAACAGGTGTTTATAAAAACACCAATAGTATTAATGCCATATTACATCATAATAACTACAGTAGATATGATTTATGGTAAAGAAGTAAAAGCATACTGTGATATAAAAAGAGCTAATGAATTCAGGCTTACAGCTAAGACTATAGACGGACTCCCAATTAGTCAGGAGTCCGATATTGAAATTAAGATAAATTATATAGCAATGCTATAAATTATAAATCACACATAGATTTCTGTGTGTGATTTAATTCATTGATTTTATTGATTTTATTGATTTTATTGATTTTATTGATTTTTTTATTAGTATTGAAATTATATAAGCTAGAAAGAATGTCACTAAAAAATAAACAAACAAATTCACCACCTCATTGTTATGAAACTTTATTTTATATGTTACTCCTTCAATCAAATATGATTCGTACGAAATAGAAGATATAAATGCAAGTATTTTACTTTTTACTTCAAAAATAATAAAAAATAGAAATAATGATAATGAAAATAAAATCGAGCATAAGAATTGTTTTTTCACTAGATAGGGAGTTATTATATTTTTATACATAAATAAAAACATAACAATAGATAATAACAAAATAAAATTAATTTTATTTTTATCATCAAATTTTAATAAAGCTAGAAAAGCTCCTAAAGAAAAACTAAATGAATGTAATGGAAATTGAGTTGTAATTGCCTTAAAGTCACTATTTACTGGTATGTTATAGATCAATGCTGATGTAAAAAACAAACAAGCTATTTTAATTTTAATATTAATTTTTAAAGAAAAAATAATAAAGAAAATTACGTACCAAATTAAAATAAAATATACATACCACATTGTAGGGTCTATATTTAATTTTGGATTTATAAATAATATTGTTTTTAACAAATCAAAAGTATTTATTTTTCCAAAGAAATAGAAATAAAAAATTATATTTATAACAATGAAAGGGTACACCACAGTAAGTAATCTTTTTTTTATAAATCCACTTAGCCCATTCTTAATATAAGATAGAGTTAATCCATATCCAGAAAGAACAAGAAAAGCACCAACACTAAACGTTGCAAACATCCTTAAGTCAAAATCAACACTAATTCTTTTTGTTGTTACTAAATGACCAAACATAACTAAGATTATAGCAATAGCTTTTATATTATTGGTTCCATTACGTGAAAGCATATTAATGTTCTCTTTTATTTAATTAAACTCTTTATCTATGTTATATAAATAAAGAGTTTGTTTTATATGTAAATTATTTTGATGTACTTAATATGTTGTTCATTATTATTTTTGTGAATTTTTCTGCACCAAATTTTGTTAAGTGAGGCCTAACAATAATAGGATTACCATTTTCGATTATAATGCAATCTTTATCATTACACTGGCTCTCTCTCATTGAAATATAATGTATGTTTTTATAATTCAATGATGCTTTTAGTAATAATTTGTCAATGTTAGCACTTGTTTTAAATTCATCTTTACTTTTAATCTCTCTCTCATCACATTGATTTTTATTAAGCAACCTAGATAAAAAATTATCATTCATTGTTTGAGTGTTTAATAAACAAGTATATGGATTGTAACTAGGTTGATGATAAGTACCTAGTATATAGTATGTATTGTTAGGATTTTTAGATACTAAAGTATCCATAAATAACTTTATTTCATTTTCTATTTTCTCTGAATTCATATTTTTGAAATACAGATCCCATCTTTGTGAGATAATAATATCAGAGCTTTCGTTATTAGATAACCTGTCATCTAATAACTCTTTCATCTTAAGGCAATTATCACTACCTTTGTAGGTTCCGTTTATCATTGATGTATTACAAGATTCATTCGCATATACATTAAATTTAATACCATAACCTTTCATAGCATTAACATACATGAATGCAAAGCTATCTCCAGTAAGGATATATTCCTTCCCATTTTTATTATAATTAAAAGACATTACTTCGTTTTGTTGCTTTCGATATAGCATCCAAGGATTGTAGTAAAAATTATAATTCTTACTATATTCTTGTGTTTTTTTATCTATCCTTTGTGTTACTCCATCTTTAGCAATATATTGGCAAGCAATAAGAATAATAATATAGAATGGAATAATAAATACTATTTTTAGTCTTCTTTTCTCTATCAAATAATATGAAGAAATAGCTAAGATAAAAGTGATTGTTAAGTATATTATCAAACTTAGTTCTAAGTTTAATTTTTTAGTTATGACAAGTAAAGGCCAATGGAATAGATAAATAGAATAAGACCATAAACCAATTTTTTGAAAAATAGGATTACTTAATATGAAATTTTTTTCATAATTTATAGCTAATATTATAGCTGTTGCTACTACAGGAATTGATGCATAAAAACTAGGCCAAGGTGTATTGCTATCAAAAAAATATGAAGCAAATATAATTATAATTAGGCATAAAAAGAATAATATTTTTTTATTCTTTTCTGAAACCTTTGTTACAGGATATGCAAATGCTAATCCACCAGCCATCATTTCCCATGCTCTTGTGTGTATCATGTAATATGCTTGGCTTGGATCTATTTTTGTTATGACTGAAGACAATATTAGTGAAACAAAAAAAAGAAACACTAAAGACTTTCTAGTGTTACTTGATGTCGTTATCTTACTGATTGCTAATATTATTAACGGATATATTAAATAAAATTGCCACTCAACAGATAATGACCATGTATGGAGTAAGAATTTCTCCATCGATTCAACATCAAAATACCCGGACTCATTGAAATATGTAATATTTGATATGAATAATAATGAGTCACGAGCATGAACACCTATTTTCTTATAATCATTTGGTTCTATCAAAAAATAAGATAGAAACACTAATATAAATATTAAAAGCATTAATGCTGGAATTATTCTTTTACATCGTGCTGAATAGAATTTAACAATGGAAAAATTGTTATTTTCAATACCAGTCAAAATAATAGAGGTCATTAAATATCCAGATATAACGAAGAAGATATCAACGCCAATGAAACCAGCAGGAGCTAGTGAATTGTCAAAGTGAAATAAGATAACTAGTAGGACAGCAATTGCTCTCATTCCATTGATGTCTGTTCTAAATTTCTTTTTTTGCATAGTAATCTAAGGGTTAATTTGATATTTATGCAATTTTACCACTAATGTAAATTTAGGTCAGTAGTGGATATCCATCCAAGCGTTTTTGAATGTTATGGTTGGGCACTTTTATGATAAAATGCACTCACTAAAACCTGTAATACATTGATTTATTTGTCTGGTATTGTCATATTTTGACATGTATTTTCTTGTTAATTACATAATAATTCAATTGTAAATTGTTGATTTTAAAACAATAGCTTGATTTGAGTAAACTTATTGGATTATAGTGGGTTAATTATGCGTTTTGCTTTGAGGAAAAAATGACCATGAATGAGGCAGATGCCCGCCCAACTAACTTTATTCGTCAAATAATTGATGAAGATCTGGCAACAGGGAAACATGATAGCGTGCATACGCGTTTCCCACCTGAACCTAATGGCTATCTTCATATCGGCCATGCGAAATCAATTTGTCTGAATTTTGGTATTGCTAAAGATTACCAGGGTAAATGTAATTTACGTTTTGATGATACCAATCCAGTAAAAGAAGATATTGAGTACATCAACTCAATTCAAAAAGATGTTCAGTGGTTAGGTTTCCAATGGGAAGGTAGCGTTCATTACTCCTCAGATTATTTTGATCAACTTTATCAATATGCGATTGAGTTGATTAATAAAGGCTTAGCTTATGTTGATGAACTGAGCGCTGAAGAAATTCGTGAATATCGCGGTACATTAAAAGAGCCAGGTAAAAACAGTCCTTATCGCTCACGTAGCGTAGAAGAGAACTTAGCGCTGTTTGAAAAAATGCGTGCGGGTGGCTTTGAAGAAGGTAAAGCGTGCTTACGTGCGAAAATTGATATGGCATCACCTTTTATCGTTATGCGTGATCCGGTGCTTTATCGTATTAAATTCGCCGAGCACCACCAAACTGGAAATAAATGGTGCATTTATCCAATGTATGATTTTACCCACTGTATCTCAGATGCACTGGAAAATATCACTCATTCTTTATGTACGTTAGAATTCCAAGATAACCGTCGTTTATATGATTGGGTGCTGGATAATATCACTATCCCTTGTCATCCTCGTCAATATGAATTCTCTCGTCTTAACCTTGAATATACTGTGATGTCAAAGCGTAAGCTGAATCAGCTTGTGACAGAAAACATCGTCAATGGTTGGGATGATCCTCGTATGCCAACGATTTCAGGCTTACGTCGTCGTGGTTATACCGCTGACTCTATTCGTGAATTCTGTTTACGTATTGGTGTAACGAAACAAGAAAATAATGTTGAAATGGCTGCATTAGAATCTTGTATTCGTGATGATTTAAACGAAAATGCACCTCGTGCAATGGCTGTTATCGATCCAGTTCGTTTAGTTATTGAAAATATGCCAGAAGGTGAAGAGATTTTAACTGCGCCGAATCACCCAAATAAACCAGAAATGGGTACGCGTGAAGTACCATTTAGCCGTGAAATTTATATTGATCGCGCTGACTTTAAAGAAGAAGCAAATCGTCAATATAAACGTCTGGTACTAGGTAAAGAAGTTCGTTTACGTAATGCTTATGTTATTAAAGCTGAGCGTGTTGAAAAAGACGAGCAAGGTGAAATCACAACCATTTACTGTACTTATGATGCAGAAACATTAAATAAAGATCCTGCTGATGGACGTAAAGTAAAAGGTGTTATTCATTGGGTAAGCATTCCACATGCTGTTCCTGCTGAAATTCGTCTTTATGACCGTCTATTTAGTGTACCAAACCCAGCGGCAGAAGATGATTTCTTATCAACAATTAACCCTGAGTCTTTAGTTATTCGAGAAGGTTTTGTTGAACGTAGTTTAAAAGATGCGGCGGTTGAAAAAGCGTATCAATTTGAGCGTGAAGGCTACTTCTGTGCTGATAAGCTATCAACAGCAGATAAGTTAGTATTTAACCGTACAGTAGGCTTACGTGACACTTGGGCTAAGATTTCTCAACAAGGTTAATCTGACTTATTGAGGCAGTATTCAATCCAATTAATGCCTAAATCAATCAAATGCTCGATATTTATTATCGGGCATTTTTTTATGTATTTTCTTGATGAAAAGGTATGCTTTTTATTCGATTCATATTGAATATTTGTCAGTCTTTATTTGATTGATCGTTTTCTTTTTCTGATTTTAGCAATCATTTTTAATTTATTTCATTTGAAATAATTACGGTGCTATCGTTTTATTCTTCCCTTTTTTCATGCTATTACATTAAATAAAACTATTGTCATTAAAGTGTGACTCATACCGCATATTTCACATCGTTAAAAAAGATGATTGATAAATACTACTTACTATTCCTTTTTATAAAAACGAAATCTAATATCATTTAAAGATGAGTGATTAAAAGTGTTTTAAATCAATTTATTATGTTTATATTTTATATCTCCTTATAAAAGTAAAAAAATGAAACGATTATTTAGTTATGTGTCCTTGGTCATATTTTGATAAAAATTCTTTTTTTTAGGTTGATAATTCGCGTCGCGAAAAATATGCTGTTTCTAACCTAATTTAGGTTTTTTCCCCACTTGGGGTTTTATATTTGGAAATAGGCATTGTGCTTATTTCTTTTTTAGTCAAAGTCAAAGAGGAAACAATGCTATGGTTATGCAACATGCTAAACCAGGCAGGGTGGCACTTGCCGTTATGGGCGCATTGCTTGTAACTGCACTACCTGCAAAAATGTCTCATGCTGAAGGATTTATTGATGACTCAACCTTAACGGGGGGGCTTTTTTATTGGCAACGTGACCGTGATAGAAAAGAGTTAACACCAAATAGTCCTGATTACGGCAAATACAAAGCTAACTTACACCATTCTACTTTTAACGCTAATCTAGACTTCTCATCAGGTTACCTTGGTGATTTTATTGGTATTGATTTAGCCGCCTTTGGTGCTGCTGAATTGAATAACAGTGGCCCTGCGGCACCTAATGAAATCGGTTTTAGTGATGCAAAAAGTCGCTGGGATGAAAAATGGACAGGCGATCGCAGTGGTATGAGCGTGTATAAAGCCGCTGCAAAATTCAAATTAGGTAATTTCTGGGCACAAGGTGGATATATTCAACCTAAAGGCCAAAGTTTATTACGCCCGCACTGGAGCTTCTTACCGGGAACTTATCGTGGGGCGGAAGCTGGAGCAGTTTTCGATTTTGATAAAAGTGGTGAATTATCTTTCTCCTATATGTGGACAGATGAATACAAAGCACCATGGTATCGGAATATGTATAACTTTCGCAAAGCTGATCTAGAAACGAATATTAGCTATCTTCACTCTTTCGGCGCCAAATATGATTTTAAAAACAGCCTAGTGTTAGAAGCTGCATTTGGTCAGGCCGATGGTTATATCGATCAGTATTTTGGTAAAGTTTCTTATGATTTCCCAATTGCTGACAATGCATTAAGAACGTCTTACCAATTCTACGGTGCTAAAGATAAAGTGACCGGTGGTGGCGTTAATGATGTTTATGATGGGCTGGCATGGTTACAAGCACTGACTTTTGGTTATACCTACAATGTATTTGACTTCAAAGTAGAAGGAACGTGGGTTAAAGCTGAAGGTAATCAAGGTTATTTTTTACAGCGTATGACTCCGGGTTGGGCAACATCTAATGGTCGTCTTGATGTCTGGTGGGATGGTCGTTCTGACTTTAACGCTAATGGTGAAAAAGCACTTTATGCGGGTGTAATGTACGATCTGAAAAACTGGGATCTATCTGGCTGGGCGGTAGGTACTTCTTATGTTTACGCATGGGATGCTAAGCCAAGTGGTAAAGCCATTTATGATCAAGGTCAGCGTATTAGAGAAAGCGCATGGAATGCGGATATTATGTATACGGTTCAAGAAGGTCGAGCTAAAGGCACTCTCTTTAAACTTCACTATACCCGTTATGATAACCACTCCGATATTCCAAGTTATGAAGGTGGTTTTGGTAATATTTTCCAAGATGAAAAAGACGTTAAATTTAACGTGATAATGCCATTTACTATTTTCTAATACCAGCATAAGGATAAAGTGTGCTTATTACACTTTATCCTGAATAAAACTAAAAAAGCTAAATACGATTACGATAAGTAAAAACAAACCTCATTAATGAAGTGAAATTGTCAGCAGTAGTAAGAAGTAGAAGAGTCGAAGTAAAAAGTAGTAAAGAGTCGTTTTAAAATCGCAGTATGTAGTAAAAGTAATGAAGTAAAGTCGTCATGTCATGTCGTCTGAGATAAATGTGAGTGGGTTATGTTTATCTCCTGTGCTTCAGTTATTTCGCAAAATTTGCGTAAGGTATTTACCCTAAGTAAAGGCAGTCAGAGTGGGTATCGTAGTGGGGGGTAAATACCTTTATTTTTTCATTCCTTTCTTTTTCGTCCTTTTCATCCTTGTAGGTTTTTTTATTCTATGGCAAATTTCTTGCCATTCATTTTATCTCATCTTATTTATTATTCTGCATTGAATGCAGTTCGATAATGCACGTTTTCAGGAAGAAGCATGTTAAAGCGATTGGATGATTTTTTATTAGAACCACCATTGAAGCCCTTTAAAGGTATAAAACGATTTATTGTTGAATTTCTTTTTTTTGGTGTGAAAGAGGCGCGTTCTTGTTTATTTGCGGGATTTTTCTTTTTTATTTTATTTGCAACACCAAGTAAAGGAATATTAGGGATACCTCGTTATGATGTTTTACTTATTCTCGCTATTGCTTTCCAATTATGGATGGTATGGGGAAAACTTGAAACATGGGATGAATTAAAAGCGATCTGTTTTTTCCACATCGTTGGTTTTGTGATGGAATTATTTAAAACATCAGCAGCAATTGGATCGTGGAAATACCCTGATTTTGCTTACACTAAATTGTGGGAAGTGCCTTTATTTACAGGATTTATGTACTCCGCGGTAGGAAGTTATTTAATTCAAGCATGGCGTTTTTTAAAAGTACGAATTGAACATTATCCACCTTATTGGATGGCAACTTTGGTTGCACTTGCTATCTATATTAATTTCTTTTCTCATCACTTTATCGGTGATTATCGCTGGTATTTAACTGCCTTTATTTTAGGTCTTTATGCTCGTAGTGTGGTTTATTTTACGCCTTATGATACAGAGCGAAAAATGCCACTATTATTGGCTTTTGTTCTGATAGGTTTCTTTATTTGGCTTGCTGAGAATTTCGGTACATTTTTTGGTGTTTGGCAATATCCTAACCAGATTGGTGCTTGGTCTGCTGTGCATGCAGGGAAATGGGGCTCTTGGTCATTGTTAGTCATTGTTACATTTACTATCGTGGTTCATTTAAAACATATTAAACACAGTATCAGTGTGGCTAAGTAGAGTTATTTTATCCTCAAATTTAAGGTAATAAAAAAGGAACTGTGAACAGTTCCTTTTTTATTACTGAGAGATTATCCAGAATGAATTATTTCTCATCATGTGCATGGCTATCTTCTTTACAATTGCCTTCAGCGCAGTGGCCATATAAATAAAGGCTATGATTGGAAAGTTTGATACCATGACGTTCAGCGATGTTTCTTTGGCGCACTTCAATCGCATCATCTGTAAACTCGATAACTTTGCCACAATCAAGACAAATTAAATGATCGTGATGGTGTTGTTGAGTTAATTCAAATACTGATTTACCACCTTCAAAATTATGTCGGGTAACAATACCAGCATCGTCAAATTGGTTTAAGACGCGATACACGGTTGCCAGACCAATCTCTTCACCGATATCGATGAGTTTTTTATAGAGATCTTCAGCACTGACATGATGGCACTCAGGATCCTGGAGCACTTCCAAGATCTTTAAGCGAGGAAGTGTAACTTTTAACCCAGCATTTTTTAACGCTTTATTATTGTCGGTCATGCGGATTTAATCCTGTTGCTAATGGTGAATTTAATTTTTGTGCTCACTAATAGGGTTGATTCATTAACACTCGGGTGAATAAATAACCTTATTGATTATAGGCATGATATTTAAAAATAAACACCCCTACCTATCACACTATCTTAGCACACCATTGAATAATTATCATTCTCAATATTGAGTATTTATTTATCCCAGAATTTCATCTAGGCTCATTTCTTCTTTGATTTGAGCAACCCAAGCATCAACACGCTCTTCGGTTAATTCTGGTTGACGGTCTTCATCAATCGCAAGGCCGATAAAGTGATTATCATCTGCAAGCCCTTTAGAGGCTTCAAAATGGTAACCTTCTGTTGGCCAGTGACCCACAATGACAGCACCACGAGGTTCGATAATATCGCGAATTGTGCCCATTGCATCACAGAAGTATTCTGCATAGTCTTCTTGGTCGCCACAACCGAACAGTGCAACCAACTTACCTTCAAAATTAATATCTTCTAGTGTTGGGAAAAAGTCATCCCAATCGCATTGTGCTTCACCATAATACCAAGTAGGAATACCTAGTAACAGAATATCAAATGCTTCGATATCTTCTTTACTGGATTTTGCGATATCATGAACTTCGGCATTATCAGCGCCCAGTCTTTCTTGAAGCATTTTGGCAATATTTTCAGTGTTGCCGGTATCACTGCCGAAGAATATACCTATGATTGCCATAAAGTGAGATAACCTCTTTTATTCTATATTCGTTATACTTCAAATTGTCGCATTGTTGACTATGTTGATTCGTACTAATTACATACTTTGTATGTAACAGTAACGCCTTTACTTGCCAATTAGCCACACTTCGAAATAGTTAGAGTATATTTGTCTGTGTTTGAACAATTACTAGTGAAAAATAAACATCTTGTTTTCAGAATAGAAAACTAAAAAACGTATTTTGACGAAAATAGCAGGGTAATTCTGTCAAATTTGTGTGGTTTAGCTACTAGCTATTCTCATTATGATGTATTTTCAAGGCGTGATTTTGCGCCAATTGTTCTAGTAATATTTCTTCAATAAGTTCGCTACGGCTAACATTTCTTGCAGTCGCCAACTCATTAAGTGCATTCACAGCATCTTCATTTAATTTCAACTCAACTCGACGTAAACCATTGACTCTGTCTCGTCTTAATTGATTGCGTTTATTAATTCTAAGCTGTTCATCCCGAGAAAGCGGGTTTGTTTTAGGTCGCCCAGGTCTGCGTTCATCTGCGAACAAATCCAGTGTGGTGCGATCAGTTTGTTCTTTTGCCATAAATTTTGCTGTGAAAGGGCGTATACCAATGACTAAATTGCGAAACGCCCAATAATACCCCACATAGTGGCGTCCTGCCACTGCTTCCTGAGTTTAACCTATTGTCATTTGGTGTTTTTATCGACAGACTGTGTGATTAAGTACAATAATTATACATTCAGCTAAATTATTACTTCCTTAATTACGCCACTTTCAGTAATAAATTATGCTTTTGATAAAAAACGACGAATAGCGTTAATAACAGTGTTAGGTTTTTCTGAATGTACCCAATGTCCAGTGTTTGCTACGACAAAAGCGCTAGCTTGCGGAAATTGGCGTGCAATATCATTACGATATTCATCTAATATGTAAGGCGATAAACCACCACGAATAAATAGCACCGGATAATTCCAAGCAGGGACTTCTTGCCAACCAATAATCTCTGAATAGGCATTTTTGATCGCAGATAAATTAAATAGCCATTCTCCACTTTTAAATGATTTAAGTAAAAACTGAATAACGCCCTCTTCTTTAATAAAGGGGCTCATAATTTCTACTGCATCTTGACGTCGTGTAACTTGAGCTTTAGTGACGGCTTCGAGTGCCGCAAAAATGTTATCGTGGCGGCGAACATTGTAAGCTACAGGTGACATATCTATTACGACAATGCGAGCAATTCGCTCAGGCGCTAATGCTGTCATTGCCATTGCAATTTTGCCTCCCATGGAGTGCCCGATAATGATGGCTTTTGAGATATGTAAACTATCGAGTAATGTAAGTACATCTTGTGCCATATCTTGATAGTTCATACTTTCACTATGAGGGGAATGTCCATGATTACGCACATCAATTTGGATCACTGTGTGGTCTTGGCGTAGATCACGCCCTAAGACGCCTAAATTATTTAAGTCACCAAAAAGGCCGTGGATCAAAACAATAGGTAAATTGGATGCAGGTGCTGTTTCAGGCTGATGTAATTGATAATTTAATAATGTATTGAGTTTCATGTTAATGACCAAAAAATAATTGTGATTTTTTCTATGATGACATGCACAAGATACTAAGCCAACTTATCGTAATAATATGCGTGAGTGATTAAGAGTAGAAATAATTGATAAGGGAAATTTATAAAAAACCACATAATTGACATTATTTAGATGTTTATTCTAAACTTATTTAAAAAGTTGAAATCTTGACATTGCTCAAAAATAAATATTTAGAATTTTATATTATTTGATGGTTGGTGTGGTGTGAGAAGGCGGTATTTGAAGCAGGCTTTGTTTGAATAAGTTCAAAGAATAGAAGATGATACCGAGATAAACAATAGGATAAATACCAAGCTTAGCCATTGAAATGGCTGGATCTTGTATAGATCTTCTTTAAGTTATTGAAATTTTACCTATTTTGTTTTTAAAGATTATATCTTATAATCCTAATTACTTTTTTTTGAAAACAGTACTGGGTAGCAATGAAAAAGATAGAAATTGATGACGAACTTTACCGCTATATTGCTAGCGAAACTAGACATATCGGTGAAAGCGCTTCAGATATTTTAAGGCGTCTACTGAAGCTTGATGCCAAACAGCCCGTACAGCCAGTCGTTGTCACTGAGTCAGTACAAGCACCTGTTATTAAACAGGAAGCTGAACCTAAATCGATTACACCAGCAAAAAATCCGGTCCGTGAAATGCGAGAACTGTTGTTATCTGACAGCTATGCAGAAAAAACAAAATCAGTTGATCGTTTTTTACAGATCCTTTCTACGTTATATAGCCTAGATAGCGCTACTTTTACTCAATCTGCTGAAACAGTACATGGACGAACACGCATCTATTTTGCTGGTGATGAACAAACATTACTCGATAGTGGACGTCATACAAAACCGCGCCATATTTCAGGCACGCCATTTTGGGTTATTACTAACTCCAATACAGAGCGTAAAAGAACAATGGTACAAAGCATCATGCAGGATATGCAATTTCCTGCGAATGAGATTGATAAGGTGTGTGGAACTATCTAACCACTATTGTTAATTGATGCATTGCAAAGGCTTTTGTTTAAAGCGTGCTTGTGATGTCAAATAGGAGAAGATTTGTGGCAATTCATTCAAGAGCAGGGCAGCATACTCGTCAAAGTGATCTGATTAATGTGGCGCAATTAACGTCGCAATATTATTCACTTAAACCACAAGCTAGCATTAATGCTCATCGTGTGAAGTTCGGTACCTCTGGCCATCGCGGAAGTGCAAATCGCCATAGCTTCAATGAAGCCCATATTTTGGCAATTGCACAAGCTATTGCTGAAGTACGCGCAAAAAATGGAGTAACAGGCCCATGTTACGTGGGTAAAGATACCCATGGACTGTCAGAGCCTGCATTTATTTCTGTTTTAGAAGTACTCGCTGCTAATAAAGTGAAAGTGATTATCCAAGAAAATAATGGTTATACACCGACGCCAGCGGTCTCTTTTTCTATTTTGACTTACAACGATGCGCATCAAGATATTGCTGATGGTATTGTGATCACTCCATCACATAACCCCCCTGAAGATGGCGGTATTAAATATAACCCATCAAACGGTGGACCTGCTGATACCGATTTAACTTCTGTTATTGAAAAACGCGCTAATGAACTGCTTGAAAATAATTTAGCAGGGATCAAACGTCTTTCTTATGATGAAGCATTGGTGAGTGGTTATATTGAAGCTCAAGACTTAATTATGCCTTATGTCAAAGCGTTGGGTGACGTTGTTGATATGGAAGCCATTAAGAAAGCAGGCTTAAAATTAGGTGTTGACCCATTAGGTGGTTCCGGTATCGAGTACTGGAAACGCATTGGTGAATATTATGGTCTTGATCTTGAATTGGTTAACGATCAAGTCGATCAGACATTCCGTTTTATGACTCTCGATCATGATGGCGTTATTCGTATGGACTGTTCATCACCATGGGCAATGGAAGGTTTATTACAATTGCGTGATAAATTTGACTTAGCATTTGCCAACGATCCTGATTATGACCGTCATGGTATTGTGACGCCGTCAGGTTTAATGAACCCAAACCACTATTTAGCAGCTGCGATTAACTATCTTTTCCGTCATCGTCCACAATGGGCTAAAGATGTAAAAGTAGGTAAAACACTGGTTTCAAGTGCAATGATTGACCGTGTTGTAGCTGACTTAGGTCGTGAGCTAGTTGAAGTGCCAGTTGGTTTTAAATGGTTTGTTCAAGGCTTATTTAGTGGTGAATTTGGCTTTGGTGGTGAAGAGAGTGCAGGGGCATCTTTCTTGCGTTTTAACGGTAAACCATGGTCAACCGATAAAGACGGTATCATTTTATGTTTGTTAGCTGCTGAAATGAAAGCAGTCACAGGCAAAGATCCACAAGAGCATTACAATGAACTAGCGCAGCGTTTTGGTTCACCAAGCTATAACCGTATTCAAGCATCAGCAACCCATGAACAAAAAGCATTGCTGTCACGTTTATCACCAGAAATGGTAACAGCAAGCACCTTAGCGGGCGACCCAATTACGGCTCGTTTAACACATGCTTCAGGTAATGGTGCCTCTATTGGTGGTTTAAAAGTGATGACAGATTACGGCTGGTTTGCGGCTCGTCCATCAGGCACTGAAGAAGCGTATAAAATTTACTGCGAAAGCTTCCGTGGTCCTGAGCATCGTGAGTTAATTGAAAAAGAAGCCATTGAAATAGTAAATAATGTCTTTGCTAACAAATAAGTTAGTGTAATAAGCTATTTATATAGAATACACTCTACCAAAAGGTAGAGTGTATTTTTTTAATCATTAAATATTTTTAGATCACAGCATTGATATCCATCATTGAGGTTGATTTAGAATTAAAAATAGAGTGGATAATCAATGCAAAATAATTTTGTTTTACGCAGTGTACGTTACATGCTGGATCTCAGTGATGCACATATGGTTGAGATCATGAAGCTAGCTGATTACACCGTTACGAAAGAATTAGTTAATAGTTGGTTGAAAAAAGATGATGAACCTGAATTTGTCGAGTGTGACGATAATGCAATGGGGCATTTTTTAAATGGTCTAATTTTTTATCGTCGTGGAAAAGATGAAAACTTCCCAGCACCTGAAGTTGAAAAGCGTATTACAAATAACATTATCTTGAAAAAATTACGTGTCGCTTTTGAACTCAAAGATGTGGATATTCTAAAAATTTATGAGCTTGCTGACTTCCGTGTTTCTAAGCCTGAATTAAGTGCTGTATTTCGTAAGCCAGGACATAAAAACTACCGTAACTGTGGTGATCAGCTAGTAAGGTATTTTCTTAAAGGATTAACCGAAACCCTACGTGGTAAAGGTAAAGCAGTTAAGAAATAAATAAATCTCAATTAAGAATTATTCCCTCTTTAATAGAGGGTTTTTTTTAAATGTTCTGTAGTACGAGAACCCGTATTTAATCTTTAATTTTTATGGTGTACATTGTACGCTTCAAGGTGACAGATTAGAAAGGGAACTTAATGAGTCATGCAATAGAATTTATTGAAACGTCAATATTTACTCAGCAAATCAAGTTATTAGCTACAGATGAAGAAATACGAACACTTCAAAATGAACTGATAGGTAGACCTGATAAAGGCGATCTAATTCAAGGAACTGGCGGGTTACGTAAAATAAGAATGGCGGTAGGTAACCAAGGAAAAAAGTGCAAGTGCTAGAGTTATTTATTTTTTAGCAACTAAAAGAGTTATCTATTTAGTTATGGCGTACCCAAAAAGAGTAAAAGTGAGTTTAACTGCTCTAGAAAAGATTGAGTTAAAAAAACTCACAAAACGACTTAAAGGCGAAATGTGATATGAGTTTCTTCAATGATTTAAAAGCCTCTTTAGAAGAAGCCGTAGAAATTAAAAATGGCGATAAAAAGGCATCGAAAGTTACTCGTTTTGAAGTTGCTGATGTAAAAGCAATTAGAAAACAACTTAACGTTTCACAAAGCGAGTTTGCAAATGCGCTGGGGATTAGTGTTGATACAGTCAAAAGTTGGGAACTGAAAAGACGTAATCCAACAGGGCTTACCGCAAAAGTGCTTATCGCAATTCATAACAATCCTAGCTTATTTAAAGAGTTAGCTAGTATCTAACTCCTTTAACTTTTTTACTGCTAAATTTGTTTTATTTGGCAGTAAACCCTTATTTTAGAATATCTCATATCTCCTCACTGGTTTGATTTTTTTCTTTTTTGATAATTTATTCTCGAAATTATTTACTACTCATTCAGTTAAGTAAAAACATCGATCTTATTTTGTTAACAATTATGTTATTTATGTTTCATTTTTGTTTCTATTCTGAAATTTAATTACATATCAAGCAAAATAAAGGTGATTTTTCGCACGAATTGAGTGGTCTGATCAGTAGTAAAATTTCATCAAATGAGGTAAAATTTCAACATCAAATTAATCTCTATACAGGAGAGCACTATGCCAGCTTATAACGAATATACAAAAAAACATGTTTTAGCCCGTCGTACTGGTGCTGTTGCGCTAGGTGTTGCGGCATTTCCTGTTATGGTTTTTCATCCTAAACGCGCACAATTTTATAGCTATATACATCGTGTATGGTCTAAAACAAGTGATAAACCAGTTTGGCTGGCAAAATCAGAAGTGGCATTAAATAGCCACAAATAACAGAACATCAAAATAACGCCTACATATGTAGGCGTTATTTTTATCCTCTCTTTTTTAAGCATTTTAGCAATGCTACCTTCTCGTTTTTTCTTAACTTCAAATAATTCGCAAATTTTACGTTACAATAAAGAATAATAGTTTACTTAAACGGGTGCTTTAACCTATTGCTATTTATTAGATTGTTATATAAATAGTGGCATTCGTGATAACAGGGAGATGAATGAAATGAAAAACACTGATCTGGAACGAGTGATTAATGAGAAACTAAGCATTGAAAACTTTCAAGATTATGCACCTAATGGCCTTCAAGTCGAAGGGCGCCCTCATATTCAAAAAATAATCACAGGGGTGACCGCTAGCCAAGCATTACTTGATGAAGCGGTACGATTAAATGCGGATGCGATTTTAGTTCACCATGGCTATTTTTGGAAAAATGAGCCGGTTGTAATTCGTTCAATGAAGCGTAACCGCTTAAAGACATTACTTTGCAATGACATTAATCTTTTTGGTTATCACTTGCCATTAGATGCGCACCCAATCTTAGGTAACAATGCTCAATTAGCATTAAAAATGGGCATTAAAGTTGAAGGTGAAATCATGCCTTTAGTTCCTAAAGGTGTATTTGATTTACCTTTAGCACCACTTGAATTAAAAGCACGTTTAGAAAAATCATTACAACGCAATGTATTACATTGCGGTGATAATGCACCTGATACTATTCGTACTATTGCTTGGTGTACAGGAGGCGGACAAGGCTTTATTCAAGATGCAGCAGAGCATGGTGTAGATGCTTTTGTGACAGGCGAAGTCTCAGAACAGACCATTCATATCGCAAGAGAAATGGGGGTTCATTTCTTTGCTGCGGGGCACCATGCAACAGAGCGCTATGGCATTAAAGCATTAGGTGAATGGCTGGCTCAAACACATCATTTAGATGTGACATTTGTTGATATTGATAATCCAGCGTAAACCCATTTATTGTTATCTTAAAAGCTATCTCTCTTTAATTTGAGAGATAGCTTTTTTTGTTAATACTAATTACTCGTTAAGCTGAATAGGTAACGGACTTTGCAATTGTTGCAGATTATCGCATAGCCAAATTAACTGTAATAACGCCCGTGAGTCACGGGAAGTTAATGTCAAATAATAAGCTAATTGATCAGCAATTAATGTCATTCCTAAATCATCTGCGGTGTGTTTGCTTATTTCTAATTGCTCTTTTTGCATTTCAGAGAGTAACTCCCGCCCAGTACATGCTTGGGCTTCTAATACTGACAAAATAGGACGACAGAATTTTTGTGCCAAGCTCGGCTCACTGTGATGCATTGCTGTTTGTTGCTTACGTTTAGCCATATATTCTTGAATACGGCTAATAAAGCCTGATTGTTTTTTCTTACGTGGAAATTGGTCAAAATCGAGATAAAACAGTTCAATGCCTTTTTCTGTATTGATCCAAATGGTCGTTGGCAATAAGTCTATATTGAGATCACGTCGAACGGGTTGTACTGTGATTGCGACAATTTCTAACTCTTTTTTGGTAAGAAAGCGCAACTCTTCTAGATTATTTTGTGTTGTTCCTTCCCAATAAAGGCGCAAGAATGCTGAGTTTTCATGATTATCGGACACTTCCCAAATTACACATTGCTCTACCTCATACCAAATTAAAGGTTTGTAGTTTTTGATATGCAGAACAAGAGGGGAGAGAAATCCTTCTGTTTGATGGGCGAAGTAATCGGGTAAATCTTGCCAATTATTGATGCCTAGCTCAGTTTGTAAATTGTTATAGTCTGTAATACCAAGAAAATCCGCTTGATTTTGAGCAAAACTATCACCAATGGTGGCAAGCTTTCCTTCATCAGAAATACGAGGCTCTTGTAATAAAAAAGGACGACGCATTAATTTATCCGCAGTTTGTTTCCATAATGACAAACTGTTCCAAACACCATAACGATTAAATAAGGTATCTAGCTGATTAGGGCGAGCTTGTGTTGCTTGTAATAGCTGTTTTTCTTCACTATCCCAAAAGGTAAATGTTGCTCCTAATGCGCCACTTTGTGCTGTCCACCAATTTGCACCAATTGGAATAAGCGAGAGACTCGTTTTTTTATCGTCATATTGACGACGAAGTTGTCCTCGTAACACTTTTAGCTGTTCTGGTGTTGCATTAGATAATTGGAATAGATAGGCAGAAATATGGGCTAATAAACGCAAGACACTGCTTTCATCCATGGTGAAATGTCTTTCTGCTAACAGTTTAACTTGAGTACTTAATGTTCGTAAATAAGATGCTAAACGAGGCAAACCTTCCGCTCGGGCGGACATATTTAATAAGTGCAACTGTGTTGCACTGCTTAAGCTAATATGTGATAGCCCTTGACGTAATAAATCATAAATGAAGAGTTCGATGGTCTTAATTAGAGCTATTTCTTCATCATTCAGAGGACGTTTAGAAGATTGCACCGCAATTAAATTTTCAGGCCACGTCCAAGGCTTCGAGTGTTGCTCAAATAATTTAGCCACGATAGCAAGATGAAAGGCTTTTTTCTGTGAGTCAGAAAAAGGCGATAACATGCCATCATAACCACTCGCTTGTAAGAAAATAACAGGTTCATTCACATCAGGAAGTTGAATTTTTAACTGAGTTCCAGTGTCTTCTAGATTGAACGTTATATTTTCCCATTGCTCAATTAATTTAATCGCTGTTCGACACGCAGGTTTACCTGCTTTCTTGATCAGTAGTTCAGGATCAAGTGTAAATAAAGTGGGTAACAATGGCGTGATTTCAACAGATTCATTAATAGTTTCTACTGATGTTTCAATACTATTATCGCTGTTTGAATGATCGACATTATTAGCTTGGAGCCACAAAACAGCAGCTAAAATATGCTTACAGCAACCAGAAGCAGAACAATCACAACTTGCTTGTTGAATCCCCGCTTCGTGTAAAACAACATTTTGTCCATCACTACTAAACTGCCCTGTATTGGCATCAGTGAGTGAAACTTTTTCGTTATCAACATCTTTTTTTGCGCGTCTTAACAATCCAGCATTTGCAAAGACTGTTAGCGCATCTTCATCGTAATGAAAGTAAACTGTTTGCCAACTCATTGCATTACCTCTGCTAGCCATTGCGCGAAATGTTCTGGTGTTAAGGCTGCAACTTGCATACCTCTATCCGCGAGTTTTTGTGCAATCGCAGAGTCATAAACAGGTTGAGCTTCATCATCAAGTGCCGCAAGCCCTAATAATTTAACTTGTTGGCTATTAAGGCGTTGTGTGCAATCTAATAAGCGGTTTAATGAGCCACCTTCTTCAAAGTCGCTGATCAGTGAAATAACTGTACGTTTAGGGTTTTTGATCAAACTTTCACAGTATTGCATTGCACCAGCAATATCTGTACCGCCTCCTAATTGTACGGTCATTAAAACCTCAACAGGATCATCTGCTAAATGAGATAAATCGACAACTTGAGTATCAAAAACGACTAAAGAGACATTTACGGCAGGCAATGAAGCTAAAATACTGGCACAAATAGCCGCATACATAATGGAACTAGACATTGACGCACTTTGGTCAACGCAGAGAATAACATCCCACGGAAAATGCTGTTGCATCCGTGAGTTAAAATAAGGTGTTTCAATGACTAAGCGACGATTTTGGGTATCGTAATGTTTTAAATTTGCGGCAATAGTTGCGCGCCAATCAAAGTTACGGCTATTAGGCACCAAAGAGCGTCTAAAGCGATTACGGCGTCCCGTTAATGATTGGCGAAAATTATTACGAATTTGACGTAAAATGTCTTCAACTACTTTGCGAATAATAGTTTTAACAGCATCTCGTGTTTCTTCGCTCATTCGCCCACGCAAGCTTAATAGTGTTTTGGCTAACGCTTTTGTAGGTTCCATTGCTTTTAACGTATTGGGATCTTTAAGAAAACTACTGATTTGATAACGCTCAATAGCTTGTGATTGCATACGTTCAAAGGTGCTATTAGGGAATAGCTTACGTGCTTGATTTAGCCAGTTTACCGCAGTAAGTTGCGATGCATCGAGTGAACCATGACGTCCTCGCTCTTGGCGAAGCCCTCGGCGCTGATATTCTCGGCGATAGAGAAAGTCGAGTGTACGTTCAACTTTTAAATCATCAGCATTAAAAGTCGCTTGCCCCAGAGCATCATCCGCATATTGACCTAAAATCAGGCGCCAGCGCTTTGCTTGTTGTATTTTATCTTCTGGCATATCGTCATTATGCTGACTCATGGACATTGTCTCCTTTCTCTGCTTTCTTAGTATCAAACCAAGAAATCATGCCTTGTTCCGTTATACGCTGTTGCAGTTTTTGATTGAGTTTTGTGGCTTCAATCATTTGTTTAGCACTAAATTCTGACTGCCATAATGATAGCGCTTGTGTGTCTAAACCAATATCGTTGGCAATATATTGTGCAAGCTCTGCATTTTGCTTGGGATTAAGTTGGCTAAAGGCAAAACGCAGATCAGGTAAGATCTGAATAAAACGTTCTTCATCCCATTGTTGTAACAAGGTATTTAAGTGATCAACCAATAAAGGTAAGCGGATCACAAGCTCTGGTGCTGTTCGCATAATTCCGACAAAATAGCCAATAGCCTGCTCAGGAGAACTTCCGGTACTAAACGTGGCATTTAATGCGTTTGTTAGAGTGGTTTCATCAATATATGAGCCTAAATAACGCAATGCATCAACAGCACCTTTTAATAAAGGCACTGCATCTAGTTGACCATCAAGGCGATTGAGCTGCTGATAGAAATCACTTTTGTAATCATGTGGATTATTAAGTGATGGCATAAATTCAATCAGTTCACGTAAAGAGAGCAAGGCTTGTAAATTGCTTTCTTGTTGTTGTTCATCACCTTGAGCGAGTTGTTCTAAGCAAAAAAATGCTTGAGGGATAACTTGATGTAGTCGATTTTCCAGTGCCAGTTCATCGGTAATATCAAGGTATTGACGACCTCGCCATAAATGGATCAATTTATGTCCACATTGAGTTAATGACTCAAGACGAAAATCTTGCTGAATATAGTTATCTAATAGTTTAAAGAGTGATGGAATACGCTGGTGGAGGCCAATTAATGCTGCTTGGATTAATAACGTGACCGCACTCTGGCTTGAACGGCTTTGCCCTTGTTCTTCAAGCTGTTTTTCCATTGATAACAGCTTACTTAGGGCGATAGCTTCAAGTTGTGAGCCTTTCTCTGATAATGAAATCAGCTCACCTTCTACATTGGGTGTCCAAGCGTATTGCCACTCTTCAAATAACAGATCTAGTTGATGACCAGAAAGAAAATCAGGGCCATTTACACGGTGTGCAAAATGAATTTCTAAGAAGGCCAGTAAATGTAAAAAACGACTTCTTAAGCGATGTTGAGGATTGCGGTACACATCACATTTAGTGGTTTTTGCTAATGTATCATCAAGTTTAAAACGAAAACCTCTAGCACGTTCATAGGTTTCATTTACCAACGGTGGGGTTGCCGTGCCTAATGGAATTTTGCCTAATAGATAGCCGGAAAAACAGGTTTTAATTTCTGTCCACAACTCGTTTTGACTATCATCTAAACTGCCTTTAATAAAGGCACTTTGTAAACCATCAAGCAAATCATAGCGACCCATACCAGCGTGATCTCTAAGTAAAGCGAGACGTAAACTCTGTTCAGCCGCCAGTTTTACAGCTAAATAGCTAGGCGGATTATCAAATTGTTTTTCTCTGATCGCCTGAGCTACCGAGCTTAGAAAAGCAATCCCCATTTTATTGCGATAAATTTGAGTTGGTTGTTTTGCAGCATCATTATTCTCTAATTTATCATGATGTTGTTGCATCAAACTTTGCCAAACTTGTTGATAAAAAGCCGGAGATGGCATACCAGAAGAATAGCCATTAAGTGCATCTAATCTGTCAAAACTGTAGCGAATAAGCCAAGCTTGTTCATTTTCACCCATTTTTTGCATTTTAGTGAATTGCTTTTGTTCTGTGCTAGAAATGGCGAAAGATTGAGATTGTGGATCGGCTAGACCTTCAATTAATGCAAGGGTATGGAATCCCCCTGTGACGATTAAAATTTTGGCATTGGGCTCTTGTTGTTTGATGGTTTGAATATGAGTGAGCATATGTGCTTCACGTTGCGAAGAGCCTTCAGATTCAAGCACTTCAGGTTCATAATCAAGACGCGCAAGTGCACACCAAATAAAGGTATCATTAAAGAGTGCTTGCCAATCTGCTAAAGCTTCAATATTGCGTAGCTCAAAAAGATGCTCCCAAACATCATCATGATCACGGCAATGACATTTTTTGGCTAATTGTGCAATAAATTGGCTATGGGCTAAATAACGTTCTTTTTGTAAGCTACGACTTTGTGAATCACTATATTCTTCGTTATTAACTTGAGCGCCCCAAGGCAAATCGATAAAGCGTGTTTTTGCATTGATGCGTAAACCACCTCGCAATGCTTGCCATTCAGGTGAGTATTCACAAAATGGAAAATAGGCAGAGTGCAGTGATTTTTCTCGTTCTTCTTGGTTACCATCATTATGCAAATATTCTGCTTGCCCCATAATAGCCACCGGAGGCAGGGTATCTTTATCAATTAGGCTTGGAATAAGAGAATTAAAGGTATCAGGGCCTTCAATTAAAATATAGTCAGGCTTTACCGAATCAATTAGTGATAAGACGGCATAAGCACAAGCGGGGCTGTGATGGCGTACAGGGGCAAAATAGAGATGTTGTTGCTGTAACGACGTCCATTTCAGTCGTGCTTGGTCAATTCTTTCTGGCAAAGGTATTGAAGGTAGCGTCACCGTGTCGATCCCTTTTCTGGGTGAAAAGGCAGAGTCAGTAACTCTGCCTTTAATTGATAAATAACGTATTTATTTTGTAGCAATTAATCTCAGCGTGTTATTGCCAAAACTCTTTTGATGCATCAAAGAACGCTTTCCACTCTTTACTATTTCTTGCGCGTTCTCTAGCTACATTGTCCATGTAATAACGAATACGTTTAATATCATCAGCATTATCTTTTAATACAACCCCGATTAATTGGCGCGCAATCGCACCCGCATTCATTACGCCATCACCTAAGTAATGTGCTTCTAATGCACAAGCATAAGCAATATTGACCGCTTCTGCGGTAGACATAACCGCATCAGGGGTTTTGATATTACCGCCATCTTTTGTATTACCTGAACGCAATTCTTGGAAGGTGGTTACCAGCAATTCCACTACATCAGCAGGTACAGTCACTTCATTGGCTAAAGAGCCTAATTCATTTTCTAACTGTGATTGAATTAAGCTGATTTCAAATGCCGGATCACGAATGGGCTTTACAGTTTCGAAATTAAAACGACGTTTTAATGCAGCAGACATCTCGTGGACACCGCGATCACGTAAGTTTGCTGTACCGATAAGGTTAAACCCAGGTTTTGCACTAATACGCGCACCGTCACCCATTTCGGGGATCATTAACTGTTTTTCTGACATCAAAGAAACCAGTACGTCCTGAATTTCTGGAGGACAACGGGTTATCTCTTCAAAGCGAACAATTTTACCTTGTAACATACCTTGATAAAGCGGCGATCCCACTAAAGCGCGTTCTGTTGGGCCTTCTGCTAATAACAACGCATAGTTCCATGAGTACTTGATGTGATCTTCTGTTGTGCCCGCAGTACCCTGAATAGTTAGTCCTGAATCACCACTGATGGCAGCTGAAAAAAGCTCTGAGAGCATTGATTTTGCTGTACCTGGCTCACCAACTAGCATTAAACCTTGCTTGCCTAATAATGTGACAATTGCGCGATCAACCAAGGCATCGTCGCCGAAAAATTTAGGCGTGATACCTAATACATCATCACCTAAAATAAATTGGCGTACAGCACGAGGAGAGCGAAGCCATCCTTGTGGTTTAGGATTATTAACATCTGCTTTTGTTAAACGCTCTAGCTCTTGAGCAAATCGAACCTCAGCACTTTCCCTGATTGCTTGTTGTTCCGTGGGTGCTTTTTTAGCCATATTCTTTCCTAGTTATCCCTAATTATTACCAAGGTGTTTTCTTTTCCCATTCAGGATCGAATCCTGCACAAGCTTCAGCGATTTTTAGATAATCAGCATAGCTTTCTGCTAATAAAATTGGCGGAACTTCTTTTAGCTCAATATTATTGCGATCCCAGTAATCTTGCTGATTTTTCTCAAAACTTAAATCAAATAAGACCGCAGGGATGTTTTCTTCTGGTACATAGCTACCACTGAAACCGATATTTACATAGTAGTTTAAACTAGAGAAGAATTTGTAATAGTGAGAGAACGAACCACCATCTTCAGCTGGCCCACGTTGATAGCCCATTTTGGTTAAAATGCCACGTAGTGTGAAGGTATCAGTGATCCAACCTTTTCTATCTTCAATCTCAGTCAGTTTTAGATCTAACTCAGGGATTTTATGTTCCATTTGTGAGAATAAGAACTTCACTTTGTAATCTTTAAAGTGAGCAATCCATGCTTTACGTTCATCTTCATTAACTAATGCCGCGTGGGCTAATTGAATAAATGAGTCGTTTTGTAAAGTGACTTCGTCATCTTCAAGGTTAAGTAATGCGCCATCATCAGAAGGGCGGAACGTATTGATCACTTCGCCATCTTTTACTTCCTGCCAAACTAATTGTTCAATTAATTTATGCATAATTGGGTGAGCTAAAATATATTCCTGCCAATCTGCGCTTAACCATTGACGTTGAGCACACATGGCTTCATATAAACGCACACTTTGTAATTCAATAACTTGTTTAAGTTCTTTTTTACTTGAAGTGAAAAGTTTTTTCGCTTCTTTAATCAACTCTGCATCATCATTTTTGCGCGCGGCAGGTAATGCTTTAACTTCTTTACCTTCTGGATTAAATAGAACAAGCTTTTGTTTTGCATCCATTTTTGCGGTAAAGATACGCTCACCATATTCCAGCACTAATGTTCCGGTATCATCAAAACCTGCGGTTGGAATAGTTCTATCGGCTAATTCATCAGCACTCCAGCCATTACGCTCTGCGATTTGCGTAACTAAATTACGGGCCTTTTCCTGAACAGATGCAGTGCGATAGCGACGAGATAACGAAAGAAGAAGCTGAATGATAATAGGATCATTGCTTGAAGCAACCGCATCAATCATCGCTTCAATTTGAGCACGGCGCTGATAATGATCGCGCATATAGTTGCGCAATACAGATACCGCAACATGGCCTTCAATTCCGCAGATAAGCGCAAGCATACCTTTATCACTGATTGCTGAGCCTAAATAACGACGTAATACCTCGTTTTTAATCTCTTCAACCACTTGTTCTAAAGTGAAATTTTCATATTTAGCATAATATTCAGGATAACGTTTAGCCCAGTTTTGATAATTACTTAAACGCCCCGGCGCTTCACGTTGTGCTTCTACCATCGCTTCTTCCAGTGATGGCCCTTTAATATCCTGAGCAACGAAGGTATGTAGAATAAAACTTGAAAGTTTATGTTGGCTATCGGTAGAAAGCAGTCCGATATAACGTTGCAATAACGCGTTGCCTCCTGGCATTTTTAATTTTACTGCCAGAATAATCCACCAACGGATAATCGCGGGATCAACCGCTTTTTTATTTTCCCATGTGAGTGCTGGGATTGCCTCAAAATTAAACCAAGCAAGGCTTGCTGGTGCTTTGGCTTTAAGGCCTTTTTCAGCTTCTGCTAATAACGTTTTTGGCGATAAGTAGCCTGAAATGTCTTCACCTAATTGCTCTAATGCAGTGAGTAAAGAGGCTCGAACTACTTCGCGTTTCTCTTTTTTCAATAAGGCATTAAGTGCAGGTAAGGAATCCGGATTATTTAAGCGAGCTAACCATTCAATGGCTGTAACACGGATCTCTTGTTTACTAGAGGTTAATCCTTCTTGTGCACTTAAATGAATATTAGGTAGTGTTTCTAATAATTTTTGTGCAGAAACGCGGTGTGTTTTATTTTCACCTAATGCCAATTCCATGATGCGTGGAACAAATTGTGCAGGAATTGTTGGGAAACGACCTAATACTTCAATACCTTGTGATGTTTCAAATTGGCGATAGCGATGTTCACTTTGGTTTGGCATTAAGTTTAGTGCTTCTGCAATATAATCAGTATGTTGAGAGAAAAAAGGCCAAACTTGTTCTGGTTTACGAAAACGACGTAAGCCATCTTGATAAGATTCTAAGCATAGTGCGGCGGTGATACGGGCTGCGCGTTTGAAGCTACATCTTTCTAATGCATTTTCAACTTGTCGTAATTCAATATCACTAAATAAACGCTCAGGAATATCGCCATTAAAGTAGTGAGAAGAAAAGTGATCGGCATGTTGGCGGTTGTTGGTTATCACACGCACAGCATGGAAGAATGTGTATTCTGGTAAATTAGGAATACGATTTTTGTGTTTAATAATTAGGATTTCATTCGACTGAATAGTACCTTGCCCGCTGTTGAGTTTATCAACTAATGCACGACATTGTTTTTCATCGATTTTAGATAAATCTTTATAATGACGTTGTGCCCAATTATAAGAGTGCTTCGATGTTTTATTTTCTTCAATTTCGCGTTCAGCATTTTCTTTCGCTTTAGCTAACATCTCATTGAAGTTACTGACCATAATATCACGGGCACTATCGGGTAATGGAGTATCTTCTAATGGCGTAAAATCAGGCGCTTCGATGGCATCAACGGTGTTTGCGTTATCAGCAACGCTAAAACGTTGTAGGGCACTTTCAATGCTCTTGATGACTGCTTTTGAGGTTTCATGTTTTAATGCTTCTTCAAGTACATCACGGTTTTCACCTTGGCGAGCAAATAAATCAGCTGCTTGTGTACGTTGTTTTGGCGTACCATTCATTAAAACATGGGTTAAATTTTCTTTTACAATTTTAGCCGGCAAGGTATTCAAAATAGGTTCTGCGGCTTTTTTCACTGTTTTTAAACTGCTGGTGGCAAGTAAAACAATAATATCTGCAAAGGTATCGCGTAATATCGTATTTTTATTTAGATAGTTAATTAGCTCAACTAAACCATTTGCTGAAAGTTTTTCAATTAATTCTGTTCTAATAAACTCTTGATGTGAAAGCAGATAATCTTTTAAATCATGGAGTTCATAAATACGCTTAAGATTAGAAGCATAATATTCAGAGATATCTTTTCTATCGAATACCGCGAATAATGCATTTTCACCTGCAATATTGGCCTCTGCTTCGGCCATTTTGGCGATAAATTCCATACTCCAATGTTTACGATGCTCTAAATTAAGATTACGTGCATTATCATAAGTGGTGTAAAACGCATCAACTAACAGGTAAATAACCCAAGTTGGCACTTCAGTTGTTGTTACTTTGATATTGATATCTTGGCATGCGGCTGCAATGACTTTCGCATAACGAGCAACTTGTTCTAAGGAAAAGCTTTCGCCAACTTTAGAGTAGAGTTTATGGCGGGCATTAAGACCTTGGGTGATAACTTTACTATATTTTCCTGTATCAATATTACTGGCATACCACCATTCTAATGTTCCTGCACGATGAAAATAAACGGCTGCTTTTGCTGCATCTAGTTTATTTAATTCAAAAAGAATTTCAGGGTTTTTACCTGTAAGTACATAATCTAATGCACGTTTAGGTAATCCTTCATCAAATATAGCAAGCAGTACAAGAGATTCTTGGAGATATTTCTCAGTAATATCGACGTCTTTTTTCCCAAAAATAGGAAAAATGTCTAAGATTTTTTTTATCACGCCAGTTCCTTAAGCTATGTATGGATAAACAGTTTTTTTTACCATGAAATAGCGAAACGAACAATTTGATTATTACAGTTGGGATCGTGGGCAAGATATATCATTTGTTAAATTTATAGATATAAACGCTAAAAAAGCTAACCTAGCTTTATTAATATTCAATTCTGCAATATATAAAACACTATATCAGGAAAAAGTGCTGAAAATGAAGAAGTGATAATAAAGGCATTTTTTGTGGTATTTAAAAAATTTAAGAATTGTCTGTTTAATAAAGTAAGCGTTAACCCTTAGCTAAACTGATTGAAAATTAACAGCAAAAAATGAAGCTTAATTCTGCTGGAAAAAATCCCGTACTTTTTATTTAGTACGGGATAAGAAAATCATCAGTGAATAGTGTTTACCAAGGTAGCTTCTTTTCCCAATCAGAAGAAAAACCCGCGCAAGCATCTGCGATTTTTAAGTATTCCGCATAGCTTTCTGCTAATAAAATAGGTGGAATATTTTTGATAGCTAATTGATGCCTATCTAATCCACTTTGGCGACCTTTTTCAAAAACTAACTCTAATAATGCGACAGTGACATTTTCTTCAGGTACGCAGTTACCACTAAAGTTGATAATGACACTGAGATCTAAGCCAGAAAAATATTTGTGATAACAGTTATAAAATCCAGCATCTTCTACTGAGCCACGTTGATAGCCTAATTTTGTCATTGCGCTTCTTAATGTATAGGCATCTGTTAACCAACCTTTTTTCTCTGCGATCTGAGTTTGTTTATCTTCTAATATTGGCATGTCATGTTCTAATTGGGTGAATAAAAACCTTACTTTGTAATCTTGAAAATGTGCTAACCATGTGTGTTTTTCTTCTTTATTTAAAAATACGCAATGTGCTAAACGAAGAGATGAATCACTTTGTAATGTAATTTCTTCATCTTCAATATTTAATAAAGCACCATCATTTGAAGGACGAAATGTATTAATGATTTTATCATTCTTAATTTCTTGCCAAATTAATCGCTCCATTAATTTATGCATAATCGGATTAGCTTGAAGAAATTCTTTCCAGTCAGTGCTTAGCCATTGGCGTTGAACGCACATTGCTTCGTATAAACGTAATGTCTGTGATTCGATAATCTGTTTTAACTCTTTTTTACTTGATGTGAAGTGTTTTTTTGTCTCTTTAATTAGTGTGCTGTCATCACTAACGCGAGGAGCTGGTAATGCTTTTATCACTTTGCCTTCGGTGTTAAATAGGACAAATTGCAGTTTGTCGTTAATTTTTGCAGTAAATGTGCGTTCACCATAATCTAAAGTCAGTACACCTGAGTCATCAAGTCCGGCAGTTGGTATGGTTCTATCTGCCAGTTCATCTTCAGTCCAATTATTGCGTTGGGCTATTTGGGAGATTAACTGTCGTGCTTTAGTTTGAATAGGTGCTGCACGATAACGGCGAGAAATAGAAAGTAAAAATTGAATAATGATTGGGTCATTACTTCCACCAATAGCGTCAATCATCGCTTCTATTTGTGCTCGGCGTTCATAATGGTCACGCATATAATTTCGCAATAAAGGTACAGCAATATGCCCTTCAATTGGAAAAATAAGTCCTAACATCCCTTTTTCTTTAATTGCTGACATAGATGCTGAATAAGACACTCCTGAGCTTAAGTAAATTCTCTCTTCTGATGGCGTATCAACATCTTGAGTAATAAAGGCAATTAATAAGAATTGAGCCAGTGTTTGTTGGCTTTTCAAAGAAAGCAAATTGATATAACGGTGTAATAATGCGTTACTCGCAGGGAGCTTTAATTTTACCGCCAATACTATCCACCACTGAATAATTCTTGGTTCAACAGTTTTATTATTTTTCCATGTTAGTTGAGGGAGGGTGTTAAAATCAAACCACGCTAAATTATCAGGAATTTTATTTTTCAGGCCAATTTCAGCTTCTGCCAATAACATTAATGGATCGAGATAATCTGATATATCTTCGCCAAAATGTTCGAGTGCAGTAATTAACAGAGTCCGAACGACCTCATCATTTTCTGTTTTTAATAAAGTGGCTAAAGCGGGTACGGCATCATGATTATTGAGTTCAATTAACCAATTTATTGCAATAATTCGAGAGTTTTTTTTCTTTGAAATTAGACCTTCTTGAATAAATAAGTGAGGCTCTGGGAGTTTTTCAATAAGTTTTTGTGCATCAAAGCGATAAATTTGTGTATCACCTAAAGCCAATTGTAATATTTTAGGAACAAATTGCGATGGAATAATAGGATAGGTTTCTAGCACACGAAGGGCATTATCAAGGCTAAATTGATCGCTCTCACTACTGCCTTGATTTGGGATAAGCTTTAATGCTTCAGCAATATATTCTGGGTGTTGGTAATAAAATGGCCAGATTTGTTCAGGTCGTAAGAACTCTTCTATGCCGTATTGTCCAAGGAAAAAATCAGCAACAATACGTGAAGCATTAGGGTAATTTCGTTGGATCAGAACTTCTTCAATATGACGTAATTCAATATGTTCAAAAATATGGGCTGAACCATAATCATTAATAGTATAACTGGAAATATATTTCGATGAAGGATCGTTATCTAATGAGCGAATAAGATGAAAAAGGGTGAACTCAGGTGAGCTTGGAATGCCATTCTTATAGGTAATGATCTGACAGTCAAACTTATTTAAAATACCGTTACTTGAATTAATCTGAATAAGAATGTTTTTTAAGCTACTTTCATTATATTGAGAAAGCGCATCATAATTTTCTTGAGCCTCTTTATAAACAAATGAAGAGTGTTTATTCCATTTTTTCTCCTCAATTGCTTTTTGCTTCATTTCTTTTAATAGTGCTTGATATGAGGTGATAATTATCTCATATGCCCTATCAGGCAAAGGTGTGTCTTCTAATTGAATTAATGCTGGTATCTCAATGGAATAAAGATTATTTTCGTTACTAAATTGTGCTAGTTTTTTGTCTAAATTCTTTTGTGCCATGCTTATTCCATTTGCCATTTTTTATCCTTATTCATTTTTAATTTGTTGATGTTGCTCCTTTTGAGTTTATATAAATATCACAAAATAAAAAGAACCTCTTATGGATATAAGAAGTTCTTTCGAATTTATTATTTTGTCGTTTGACGAGAAAAAGAGAGTAGCAATGAACCTAGACTACAAATTAGTAAGGTGATGGCTAGATCTTGTCCCCACCCTGCAAGTGCAAGTCCACCACCAATTAACAAATAGTAGAACAAGCCTAATAATGCCCCCGCAGTGCCTAAACGATCTTTATACTGTGCTAATGCTGTGGCTAAGATATTTGGAATAGCAATGCCATAAGCAATAACGCTCGTCATCATTGGAATAATAAAGCTAATGTGGTCACGTAAAAAATAAACACCCACAGCACTGACTAATGCAATAAAGCTAGCAAGTAAAACTAATTTTCCACATGACCAATGACGATTTAATAATGCTTTATTAATATAAGAGCCAATACCGACACCTATTGCTAATACAATGCCACTATATCCAAAGGCGCTTGCACTATAACCTTGTTTATCAAACATAAAAGGTGCTAACTGATAATAAGCAAAAAGGCTGATATTAAAAAAGGCAATTAATAATACTGTTTTAGCAATTTGCTTATCCTTAAGCATTTTTATTGCAGTTTCTCCTAATGGAGCTGTTTTTATTGTTTCAGGGCGACTTTCAGGTAAAGCAAAAGTACTCCATAACAGTAAAATCACAGCTAGGAGAGCTAGACCACTAAATACGCCTTGGTAACCTGCATAGCTGACTAATAATGAACCACTTAACATACCTATTGCTGGACTTAATGCGATAGCGGCTCCCATAACTGAGAATACTTTTGCTAACTCATCACCATTATAAACATCACGCATAATGGTTTGTGTGCCAACTGAGCCTACCGCAGCACCAAAAGCGGAAAGCATGCGTAATCCAAGTAATACTGAAAAATCTTGTGTCATGAAAACACTAAGACAAGCAATAGCATAAATAAACAATCCAGCTAACATTGTCGGACGACGACCAATGACATCGCATAACCGACCCCATATAATGACCCCTAATGCAAACGCAAAGAAATAGAGCGAAAGTGTTTGTCCAGCCTCGTTTGCACTGACATGAAAGCCGTTTGCAATATTAGTAAGTGCTGGGCTATAAATGGTCTCTGCAATTTGTGGAAACATCATTAACGCAATTGCTAACCATAAAGAGAGTTTTTTGTTCATCTTTTTATCCTACATCCTTAAATCTTGATGAGCAGAATACAGAGATAATGAATGTCTTGTTATAAAAATAAAGACATATTATATTTCAAATAGGACAAGTAATGGCTTGGCTTAATCAATACGACCACTTTGTGCCGGAAGAGCATCTTGCATCAGTTGTGGGTATTGCAGCAGAAATGGGAAAGCACGATTCAGGATTTCATTCTCATGATAGAGGACAATTATTATTTACGCAGTCAGGATGTATGCGAATTACTTTAGCCTCTCGAGTTTCTGTTTTACCTCCCATGAGAATTGCGTGGATCCCCGCAAAGTTAGAACATCGAGTCGAAATGTATGCCTCTGTGGGATATCGCTCTGTTTATATTTCCGATAAATATCATGATAAATTTCCCAGTGAGAGTGAGATATTTACGCTTTCTCCTCTTTTGCGAGAAATTCTTGAACGTATTTCTGTGGCTGATTTTGATACACAATGGGAAGAAGGGCGTTATGCGAATCTATTAGCTGTTTTCTTTGATGAAATTACGCAGGCTCAACGACAACCCAATCATTTATTTATGCCGAAAGATAGGCGATTAAAGCGTTTATCATTTGATGATTTGCCTCCAGCATTACAAGATATGGCGAAATATGTGGGAGCGAGTGAAAAAACGATCACACGTTTATTTTATAAAGAAACAGGTTTAAGTTACCAGCAATGGCGTCAACAATGGCGATTAATGAAAGCCATTGAATTATTAGCAACTCATCATCGTTATATAGATATTAGTCAGATTTTAGGATTTGCCAGTGACAGTGCCTTTATTACATTTTTTAAGAAAATGACAGGTCAGACACCACAAGAATATTTAAAAAGCTGATTAATTTTTAGTAAATAAAATTATAAAGCCCCGATTTAAACGGGGCTTATCAAGATAAATAATTAATAGAATTCAATTATTTCTTTTTAATTTCACTTTTGAAATCGCGCTCATCATAACCAGTATAAAGCTGACGAGGTCGCGCAATTTTCAGTCCATCTTCGTGCATTTCATTCCAGTGAGCAATCCAGCCAATTGTACGTGCAATCGCAAAAATAACAGTAAACATATTGGATGGAATACCTAACGCTTTAAGGATAATACCAGAGTAGAAGTCTACGTTAGGGTACAGTTTTTTCTCAATAAAGTACGGGTCGTTTAATGCGATGCGTTCTAATTCCATTGCCACTTCAAGTAAGCTGTCATTGAGATTTAATTCTTTTAACACTTCATGACAGGTTTCACGCATAACTGTTGCACGAGGATCGTAGTTCTTGTAAACACGATGACCAAAGCCCATTAAACGGAAGGAGTCATTTTTGTCTTTTGCACGTTTAATGAACTCAGGAATGTGTTCAACTGTTTTGATCTCTTCTAGCATACGTAAACATGCTTCGTTCGCACCGCCATGAGCAGGTCCCCAAAGTGACGCGATACCCGCGGCGATACAGGCAAATGGATTTGCACCTGAAGAGCCTGCGGTACGTACTGTAGATGTTGACGCGTTTTGTTCGTGATCAGCATGAAGGATGAAAATTCTATCCATAGCACGCTCAAGTACTGGATTGACAACATATTCTTCGCATGGTGTTGCAAACATCATATGCAAGAAGTTACCCGCATAAGAAAGGTCATTCTTTGGATATACAAAAGGTTGACCAATAGAATATTTGTAACACATTGCTGCCACTGTTGGCATTTTGGATAATAGGCGATAAGCCGTTATATCGCGGTGAATCGGATTACTGACATCCAATGCATCATGATAGAACGCCGCTAAAGCCCCTGTTACACCACACAATACAGCCATTGGGTGAGAGTCACGACGGAAACCATTGAACAGGCGGGTGATTTGTTCATGGATCATCGTGTGACGGGTGACAGTTGTTTTAAAATTATCGTATTGCTCTTGGGTCGGTGCTTCACCGTACAGCAGGATGTAACAAACTTCTAAGTATGTTGATTCAGTCGCTAATTGCCCGATAGGGAAACCACGGTGAAGTAAGATACCGTTATCACCATCAATAAAGGTGATTTTTGACTCACAAGAGGCGGTTGAGGTAAAGCCGGGATCATAGGTGTAATAACCTTTGGAGCCGAGAGTACGAATATCAATAACTTTGGAACCGAGTGTAGGGGATAGAACGTCCAAGTCTACAGATGTTTCATCAATCGTTAGCTTAGCTTTGTTATCAGCCATTTATAATCTCCTTAGCGCTTATATGTCTCCTAACAAAGTCGAGGGTATCTCCATAAAGAATAAAGATGCACTTCGATAGTGAAACTATAGTTGATGTAAGGTACCCAGTCGGGTTTTATTTTATGCCCGTCATATCTAGGTCTATAGTGTGTCACTTATGTTAAGGAGCTTTTGATGTTATGTTTTTTTAGGTGCTTTTTTATGCAATGCACTTAGAATTAGTACTGACAACACTTTTACATAAGTTTGAGGTTTCTGGAAGCGTGTTTGCGCACAAAAAAAACATAAACATTAAAATTATGCGTTAAATGTAATAAAAATGTTGTACGTGTGTCAAAAATGATAATCATTTTTGCATCAGATATATTAAATAGTGATCCCTCTCACTGTTCGAGGCAAATGTCTGGCACACAAGTTGTGTGGTAATTGTAATAAGTTTGTGAAGCACTTATACTGCGCGCAGGTCTCCGGAACCTTTGTTGTATGGAGAACCAGCGTAACGAATCCACAATTTTTGTAAAATAGACGGATTTAACATTTTACTTAAAATGTGCCTTTGTACCCCATTCGCTGTTTGATTTCCATCCAGGTCCGGAGGAAGGAAAAATTATAAAAGCTGTGTGGGCATAAATTGTGAAAAAACAAAGACCTGTCAATCTGGATTTACAGACGATACAGTTTCCACTCCCTGCTATCGCATCGATCTTGCATCGTGTCTCTGGGGTTATCATGTTAGTCGCAGTTGGCATTTTACTGTGGTTACTTGGCACCTCTCTCTCTTCTCCTGAAGGTTTTCAGCAAGCTGCTGAAATAATGACTGGCTTCTTCGCAAAATTTATTTTGTGGGGCATCCTGACAGCATTGGCATACCATATTTGTGGTGGTATTCGTCACATGCTAATGGACTTCGGCTTTATTGATGAAACCTTGATTGTGGGTCGCAATTCAGCGGCTGCATCTATGGTTATTACAGTAATTTTATCAATATTGGCGGGGGTATTAGTATGGTAAGTAATTCTTCTACTTTAGGCCGTACTGGCATACAGGATTGGTTATTTCTGCGTGCCTCAGCCATCATCATCGTTTTATATGTTCTTTATCTTGTGGGTTTTATTGCAACCACAGAAATTACCTATGAAGTATGGCGTGGGTTCTTTAGCTCATCCCTAACCAAAGTGTTCACCATCTTGACGTTGCTTTCTATTCTTATCCACGCGTGGATAGGCATGTGGCAAGTGTTAACGGACTATATTAAACCGCTGGCATTACGCCTGACTTTACAACTGATTATTGTTGTTGCGCTGTTGGTTTATCTTATTTATGGAACAATTGTGGTGTGGGGTGTGTAATGAATCTGCCAGTAAGAGAGTTTGATGCCGTTGTTATTGGTGCTGGTGGCGCGGGTATGCGTGCCGCTTTACAGATTTCCCAAATGGGTTTGTCTTGTGCACTAATTTCTAAAGTTTTTCCTACTCGTTCTCATACTGTTTCAGCTCAAGGCGGTATTACCGTTGCGCTAGGTAATACTCATGAGGATAACTGGGAATGGCACATGTACGATACAGTAAAAGGTTCCGATTATATCGGAGACCAAGATGCAATCGAATATATGTGTAAAACTGGCCCTGAAGCAATTTTAGAGCTGGAACATATGGGACTACCATTTTCTCGCTTAGATGATGGCCGTATTTATCAACGTCCGTTTGGTGGTCAGTCTAAGAACTTCGGTGGCGAACAAGCTGCGCGTACTGCGGCCGCTGCTGACCGTACTGGGCACGCACTATTGCATACCCTGTATCAGCAAAATTTAAAAAATCATACAACTATCTTTTCAGAGTGGTATTCACTGGATCTCGTGAAAAACCAAGATGGCGATATTGTTGGTTGTACTGCAATTTGCATCGAAACAGGTGAAGTTGTTTATTTCAAAGCTAATGCCACTATTTTAGCCACAGGTGGTGCAGGCCGTATTTATCAATCTACGACAAATGCACATATCAACACAGGTGACGGGGTTGGTATGGCGGTTCGCGCAGGTGTTCCTCTGCAAGATATGGAAATGTGGCAATTCCACCCAACTGGTATTGCGGGTGCAGGTGTGTTAGTGACTGAAGGTTGTCGTGGTGAAGGCGGATATCTGTTGAATAAAGACGGTGAACGCTTTATGGAACGTTATGCGCCAAACGCTAAAGACCTTGCTGGTCGTGATGTGGTTGCACGTTCAATCATGATTGAAATTCGTGAAGGTCGTGGTTGTGATGGCCCTTGGGGTCCTCATGCGAAATTGAAACTCGACCATCTTGGTAAAGAAGTCCTTGAATCACGTTTACCAGGTATTCTTGATTTGTCTCGTACATTTGCACACGTTGATCCTATCAAAGAGCCAATTCCAGTTATTCCGACTTGTCACTATATGATGGGTGGTATTCCAACAAAAGTGACAGGCCAAGCCATTCGTGTAAATGAGAAGGGCGAAGATGTTGTTATTCCTGGACTGTTTGCTGTCGGTGAAATTGCTTGTGTATCTGTTCATGGTGCCAACCGCTTAGGCGGTAACTCACTGTTAGACCTCGTTGTATTTGGTCGTTCAGCAGGGGTTCACTTAAAAGAATCTCTGATGGAACAAGGCACGATGCGTGATGCAAGCGAGTCGGATGTTGATGCAGCATTAACACGCTTAAATCGCTGGGAAAACAATCGCTCTGGTGAAGATCCTGTTGAGATCCGTAAAGCACTGCAATCTTGTATGCAACATAACTTCTCGGTATTCCGTGAAGGTGATGCAATGGCTAAAGGCTTAGAAGAACTGAAAGTTATTCGTGAGCGCTTACAAAATGCACGACTGGATGATAATTCAAGTGAGTTTAATACACAGCGTATTGAGTGCTTAGAATTAGACAACCTGATGGAAACAGCTTATGCCACTGCGGTGTCTGCAAACTTCCGTACAGAAAGTCGTGGAGCTCATAGCCGTTTCGATTTCCCAGAGCGTGATGATGCGAACTGGTTATGTCATACATTATATCAACCGCAAACCGAAACAATGACACGCCGTGAAGTCAATATGCAGCCAAAACTGCGTGAAGCCTTCCCACCAAAAGTGCGTACATATTAATTAGCGGTGTTATTGAAGTTGCGGAGACTTAAATATGAAACTTGAATTTTCGATTTATCGTTACAATCCCGACGTTGATAATGCGCCGCATATGCAAGATTACACCCTCGAAGTTCCAGAAGGGCGTGACATGATGCTGTTGGATGCATTAATTCAATTAAAGGAAAAAGATCCTACCTTATCGTTCCGTCGTTCTTGCCGTGAAGGTGTTTGTGGCTCTGATGGCGTGAACATGAATGGTAAAAATGGTTTGGCTTGTATCACACCTATTTCATCTTTACAGAAAGGAAGTAAGAAAATTGTGATCAGACCGTTACCCGGTTTACCAGTAATTCGTGATTTAATAGTGGATATGACTCAGTTCTATACACAGTATGAGAAAATTCGTCCGTATTTAATTAATAATGGCAAAAATCCTCCTGCTCGTGAGAACTTACAGTCACCAGAACAACGTGAAAAGCTTGATGGACTTTACGATTGTATCCTTTGTGCTTGTTGTTCAACATCTTGCCCGTCATTCTGGTGGAATCCAGATAAGTTTATCGGGCCAGCTGGATTGTTAGCTGCATATCGTTTCTTGATTGATAGTCGCGATACAGAAACAGAATCTCGCCTTGATGATCTTAACGATGCGTTCAGCGTATTCCGTTGTCATGGCATTATGAACTGTGTCAGCGTATGTCCTAAAGGACTCAATCCAACAAAAGCGATTGGCCATATTAAGTCGATGTTGTTAAAACGTAGTGCATAAAATAATAACCGCCCTAAAATAGTTAGGGCGGTTAATGGAAAAACTAAGTTAGACGTTTGCGGTAAATAGTAAGGCACCTTTAAACACTGTTAGACAGTGCTTAAAGGTTCCTTGAGAGCTAAAGCTCCATATTTAAAGAACCTGCGAGATAGCGGGTCATGAGAGAACCTTGCAATCGACACCGTTTAATCACGGTATTAGTTATCCACGGCGAACTAAAGCTGTATAGCTTAAGGGATCATAATGCAGAACGGCGCAATGAAGGACTGGCTAGAATCAACATTTCTAGCAGGAGAGAATCAGTCTTACATAGAAGATATCTATGAAGATTACCTAACTGACCCAAACTCTGTTGACGAAAGTTGGAGAGAGATTTTTCAACAACTGCCCGCAAGTCAAGGCATAGAGCAGTCGCATTCTCAGACCCGCGACTACTTCAGACGCCTCGCAAAAGAATCCACTCGATATCATACCTCGGTAAGCGATCCGGCAACGGACTCAAAACAAGTCAAAGTTTTGCAGCTCATCAATGCTTTTCGTTTCCGTGGCCATCAAAATGCGAACCTCGACCCACTTGGTTTATGGAAACAAGAATCTGTTCCAGATTTAGATCCTGCTTTCCATAATCTGACTAAAGAAGATTTTGAAGAAACTTTCAACGTCGGTTCTTTTGCTATCGGCAAAGAAACCATGAAATTAAGTGATTTATATGAGGCCCTGAAACGCATTTATTGTGGTTCAATCGGTGCTGAATATATGCATATCACTAATACTGAAGAAAAACGCTGGATCCAACAACGTTTAGAATCAGTTAATGTTGCAGACCAATTTACAAAAGAAGAAAAGTTACGCTTCCTGACAGAGCTAACAGCTGCTGAAGGCTTAGAACGTTATTTAGGTGCGAAATTCCCAGGTGCGAAACGCTTCTCTTTAGAAGGTGGTGATGCATTAGTACCTATGTTGAAAGATTTAATCCGTCATGCCGGTAAACAAGACACTCGTGAAGTGGTTCTTGGTATGGCACACCGCGGACGTTTAAACGTTTTGGTTAATATCCTCGGTAAAAAACCTGCTGATTTATTTGATGAATTTGCGGGGATCCATAAAGAGCATTTGGGAACTGGTGACGTTAAATATCACCAAGGTTTTTCATCCGATTTTGCAACGGAAGGGGCTCAAGTTCATTTAGCATTAGCCTTTAACCCTTCTCACTTAGAGATTGTTAGCCCAGTTGTTATCGGTTCTGTTCGTGCTCGTCGTGATCGTTTAGATGAAGCGCGTAGTAATATGGTTCTTCCTATTACAATTCATGGTGATGCGGCGGTAACTGGTCAAGGTGTTGTTCAAGAAACCTTGAATATGTCGCAAGCGCGTGGTTATGAAGTTGGCGGTACAGTTCGTATCGTTATCAATAACCAAGTTGGTTTCACCACGTCAAATCCAAAAGATGCTCGTTCAACACAATACTGTACTGATATTGTGAAAATGGTTCAGGCACCAATTTTCCACGTTAATGCCGATGATCCTGAAGCCGTTGCTTTTGTAACTCGTCTTGCATTGGATTTCCGTAATACTTTTAAACGTGACGTAATGATTGATTTGGTGTGTTATCGCCGTCATGGCCATAACGAAGCGGATGAGCCAAATGCGACTCAGCCTCTGATGTATCAAAAAATCAAGAAACACCCAACACCACGTAAAATTTATGCAGATAAACTGGTTGCTCAATCACTGCTTGATGCCAATGATGTGACTGAACTGGTTAATCTCTATCGTGATGCACTAGATCGTGGTGATTGTGTTGTTGAAGAATATCGCCCAATGGGGCTGCATTCTTACACATGGGAGCCGTATTTAAATCACGAATGGAATGAAGAGTATCCACATAAAGTAGAGCAAACACGTTTACAAGATTTAGCGCGTCGTGTGAGTACTGTCCCGTCAGAAATCGTGATGCAATCTCGTGTTGAGAAAATTTACGCTGACCGTGCTGTCATGGCAGAAGGTGAGAAATTGCTCGACTGGGGTGCTGCGGAAACATTAGCGTATGCAACTTTAGTTGACCAAGGTATTACGATCCGCCTTTCTGGTGAAGATGCCGGTCGTGGTACATTCTTCCACCGTCACGCCGTTATTCATAATCAAACTAATGGTTCTGTTTATGTTCCATTGGCTAATATTCATAATGCTCAAGGGCAATTTAATGTCTGGGACTCTGTATTAACAGAAGAAGCTGTTCTTGCATTTGAATATGGTTATGCAACAACAGAGCCTCGTGGATTGACGATTTGGGAAGCGCAATTTGGTGACTTCGCAAACGTTGCTCAAGTCGTTATCGACCAATTTATTAGCTCTGGTGAGCAAAAATGGGGTCGTATGTGTGGTTTAGTGATGCTGTTACCACACGGTTATGAAGGCCAAGGCCCTGAACACTCTTCTGCACGTTTAGAGCGTTATCTGCAACTGTGTGCAGAGCAAAATATGCAGGTTTGTGTGCCATCAACGCCTGCTCAGGTTTACCATATGTTACGCCGCCAAGCATTACGTGGTATGCGTCGCCCACTTATCGTAATGTCACCAAAATCACTGTTACGTCACCCATTAGCAGTTTCTGCATTGGATGAATTAGCCAATGGTAAATTCTTACCTGTAATTGGTGAAATGGATGATTTAAAACCGGCTGATGTAAAACGTGTTGTGATGTGTTCAGGTAAGGTTTACTACGATTTATTAGAACAACGTCGTGCTAATGAGCAAAACAACGTTGCCATTATTCGTATTGAACAACTGTATCCATTCCCACACGAAGATATTGCACAAATTCTAGCATCTTACTCCCATGTGAAAGATTTTGTTTGGTGTCAAGAAGAGCCTTTAAATCAGGGGGCTTGGTATTGCAGCCAGCATAATTTCCGTGATGCGATCCCTACGGGCGCAACATTACGTTATGCAGGACGCCCTGCATCAGCCTCTCCAGCAGTTGGTTATACCTCTGTTCATCAGGAGCAACAAAAAGCTCTGGTTGAAGACGCACTGAAAGTTGAATAAATAAGGATAGAAAATGAGTAGTGTAGACATTCTAGTACCGGATCTCCCTGAATCAGTTGCTGACGCATCGGTCGCAACTTGGCATAAAAAACCTGGTGATAGCATTCAACGCGATGAAGTGCTGGTTGAAATCGAAACAGATAAAGTTGTTTTAGAAGTTCCTGCAAGTGAAGCGGGCGTATTAGAAAGTATCCTTGAAGATGAAGGCGCTACTGTTGGCTCACGCCAATTACTCGGACGCATTCGTTTAGGTGATAGCACCGGTATTCCTGCTGATGTGAAACCAGCTCAAGATAGCACACCTGCACAACGTCAAAGTGCTGACATTGCTGAAAAAGGCAATAACGATGCATTAAGCCCAACAGCGCGTCGTTTAGTGGCAGAGCACGATGTTAATCCTGCTGATGTGAAAGGTAGCGGTGTAGGTGGTCGTTTAACTCGCCAAGATATCGAAGGCCATGTTGCAAATAAAACGGCAACGAAACCTGTTGAAGAAGCGCCTCAAGCGCTGTTATCTCACCGTAGTGAAAAACGTGTTCCAATGACACGTTTACGCAAACGTGTTGCAGAACGTTTATTAGAAGCGAAAAACACTACTGCAATGTTGACAACGTTTAACGAAATCAACATGCAACCAATCAAAGATTTACGTGCTCAATATGGCGAAGCTTTCGAAAAACGCCACGGTGTCCGTTTAGGCTTTATGTCTTTCTATATTAAAGCGGTTGTTGAAGCACTGAAACGCTACCCAGAAGTGAATGCTTCTATTGATGGCACAGATGTGGTTTATCACAACTATTTCGATATCAGTATTGCGGTATCAACGCCTCGTGGCCTGGTAACACCAGTATTACGTGATGCGGATGCAATGAGCATGGCGGATATTGAGAAAAATATCAAAGCATTAGCAGTAAAAGGTCGTGATGGTAAGTTGACCGTTGAAGACTTAACGGGTGGTAACTTTACTATTACAAATGGTGGTGTTTTCGGCTCATTAATGTCAACGCCTATTATCAACCCACCACAAAGTGCCATTTTAGGGATGCATGCTATTAAAGATCGCCCAATGGCCGTTGATGGTCAGGTTGTTATTCTACCAATGATGTATCTGGCTCTATCTTATGACCACCGTTTAATTGACGGTCGTGAGTCTGTCGGTTTCTTAGTAACCGTCAAAGAGATGCTAGAAGATCCAGCCCGTTTATTACTTGATGTATAGGTAATAAATACCGCTTTTAGGCAGGAGATGCTCCTCCTGCCTACTTAGCAACAGACACAAGCATCAAAGAAGTACAGTGTGTTCGTGAAGTCAGATTTCTCTGGCTTATAGTCAAAAAAATAAGAAAGCCCGACTTTCAACAAGATTATGGATAGAACATCATGAATTTACACGAGTATCAGGCAAAACAGCTTTTCACACGGTATGGATTACCAGCTCCTGCTGGTTTCGCCTGCTCCACGCCGCGCGAGGCAGAAGAAGCTGCATCAAAAATCGGTCAAGGCCCTTGGGTCGTGAAATGTCAGGTTCACGCGGGTGGACGTGGTAAAGCGGGCGGCGTAAAAGTCGTTAAATCTAAAGAAGAGATCCGCGCATTTGCTGAACAATGGTTAGGCAAACGTTTAGTGACTTATCAAACAGACGCTAACGGTCAGCCTGTTACACAGATTTTGGTTGAAGCTGCAACTGATATCGCTAAAGAGCTTTATCTTGGTGCGGTTATTGACCGTGGTACCCGTCGCGTTGTCTTTATGGCTTCAACTGAAGGCGGCGTAGAAATTGAAAAAGTAGCGGAAGAAACGCCAGAACTTATTCATCGCGCAATTATTGATCCACTGACAGGCCCAATGCCTTATCAGGGAAGAGAACTGGCTTTTAAACTAGGTTTAAAAGGTAAGCAAGTCAGTCAATTTGCTAAGATCTTTATGGGATTAGCTACTATTTTCTTAGAGCGTGATCTTGCGCTAATTGAAATTAACCCTTTGGTTATCACTAAAGAAGATGATCTGATTTGTCTAGATGGCAAATTAGGCGTAGATAGCAATGCATTATATCGCCAGCCTGAAATGCGTGAACTGCACGATCCATCGCAAGAAGATCCGCGAGAAGCGCAAGCTGCACAATGGGAACTGAACTACGTTGCATTAGATGGCAACATTGGTTGCATGGTTAATGGTGCTGGTTTAGCAATGGGTACTATGGATATTGTTAAACTTCACGGTGGCGAACCAGCTAACTTCCTCGATGTGGGTGGTGGTGCAACAAAAGAGCGTGTAACAGAAGCATTTAAAATTATTTTGTCAGATGAAAATGTCAGTGCTGTATTAGTCAATATTTTCGGCGGTATTGTTCGTTGTGACTTAATCGCAGACGGTATTATTGGCGCAGTTGAAGAAGTTGGCGTTAATGTTCCTGTGGTTGTTCGTCTTGAAGGAAACAATGCAGAGTTAGGCACCAAGAAATTAGCGGATAGTGGATTAAATATTATCGCAGCTAAAAGCTTAACTGATGCCGCGAAACAAGTTGTTGCAGCAGCGGAGGCAAAATAATGTCTATTTTAATCGATAAAAACACCAAAGTAATTTGCCAAGGTTTTACTGGTAGCCAAGGAACATTCCACTCTGAGCAAGCAATTGCTTATGGTACACAAATGGTTGGAGGTGTTACGCCAGGTAAAGGTGGCACTACGCATTTAGGACTTCCAGTATTTAATACTGTACGCGAAGCTGTTGAGGCAACGGGGGCAACTGCGACAGTTATTTATGTACCTGCGCCATTTTGTAAAGATTCAATCTTAGAAGCGATTGAGGCAGGCATTAAACTCATCATTACTATTACAGAAGGCATCCCTACTTTGGATATGCTAACAGTAAAAGTAAAATTAGATGAAGCAGGCGTACGTATGATTGGCCCTAACTGTCCTGGTGTAATCACACCGGGTGAATGTAAGATTGGCATTATGCCTGGCCATATTCATTTACCAGGCAAAGTTGGCATTGTATCTCGATCAGGTACATTAACGTATGAAGCAGTTAAACAGACAACAGATGTTGGTTTAGGCCAATCAACGTGTGTTGGTATTGGTGGTGACCCAATCCCAGGTTCTAACTTTATTGATATTCTGAAGCTATTCCAAGAAGATCCACAAACAGAAGCAATTGTGATGATCGGTGAAATTGGTGGTACAGCAGAAGAAGAAGCAGCTGCTTATATCAAAGATCATGTGACTAAACCAGTTGTAGGTTACATTGCTGGTGTGACAGCCCCTAAAGGTAAACGCATGGGACATGCGGGAGCTATTATTGCAGGCGGTAAAGGCACAGCAGATGAGAAATTTGCTGCTCTTGAAGCTGCGGGTGTTAAAACTGTGCGTAGCTTGGCCGATATTGGTGAAGCTATTAAATCAATGATCAAGTAAGTAACGATACTGTTAATAATTTCATATTGATACTATCTTAAATGCCAGTTTCTTAATAGGAAGCTGGCATTTTTATATCTAGCTTCATTTAAATATTTATATCTATATCGAGTATTATGATTAACATATCAAATATCTATATGAATTAAGGCTAATCATTTGTTTTAAATCGATTTTTTTAAATTTTGATCTCTATGCGTAATCGCTCTTTTTTCTTTTTCTAAGTTTTTTGCATAAACTGGAAATAACGATAAATATTGTTTGTATCCATTCTTCGTTGTTAAAAATAATATTTTAAATGCATGTTTTTAGGTGAAAAATGGACTAGAAAAAGAAAATAAATAGTTATTTTATGTTGTGAACATCATGCTCTTTTCTATAAACATCGTAACAATAGTCCCTAAATTTCCGCTTCAACATCGCTGTAAGGCAGGTTTTTACTGCGAAGATGTTTTTTTAAACATGTTAATGGATAAGTGAAAAGGGGGGCTGGTAAAGAAGGTTGTCTGAGAAAATATTCTTTTATTATGATAGGGCATCAAAAAGAGGATTAAAGCCGAAACTAGGCTCTTTTATACCTATCAAGTGTAATGATGAAACACTTATGATTGTTGTAAGAAATGTTCTACAAAAATAATAAAATACAATAAAGAAAGATTATTTTCCTTTTTCATTTGGCTGAGTTAGTGTTTTTTATTCTATTGATTTAAAAGATTATTTTCAATTTTATTGAATTGTTGATTTATATTTTAGATATATAATATAAATTAGTTACAGTTTACTTATCTGAAATAAAAAACAAAATAAGCAGTCATTAATATTAAAAATAGACAATCACTATTAGATTTTATTTTTATTTTTATTTGGCGAATTAACTAGATGTCATTTTCTGTATTTACACTTTTGTAAATTTCAACCCATTAATTAATAGATTATTTTTTTTAAATATTTATTTTTTACCTGCAAAAAAATGATTTTGATATTAAAATTAATAAAACACAACTAAAAGTGTTTATTTTTAGGGCTTTTATGAAAATAAAAAGTTAATTTTATTATGGAAAATATAAGGAGATAAATTACACTTAAAAATAAAAACAACATTGCATTAACACAATGGTAACTATTGGGTAATTTATTCGCAACTAGTTAACATTAAAGTGTTTTTTTGATGTGGGTCAAGTTATTAATTGTGGCAAAATTTTCTGAATATGCTTAAATTGGCACACGATCAAATATGCTGTTACAAACCTAAAAGTCGTATTGTTGACCTAAGCTCAGAATTCAAATCTGGGTCACGCAAAATATATTTATTATATGTAAATATAAGCGTACTATTTGTAAGGTATTGTGTTTTTGGTCTTTAATATTCGTTGTTGTTTTTAGAGGCATTTATTGTTGGTAGTTATGAGGCTTTATAATTTAATAAAGTCGGGTTGCCGCAAGTCGGTGTCTTCCTGCTAGGAGCAAGGAGTCAAGATGTTTGATATTGTCGAACTGTCACGGTTACAGTTTGCCTTAACAGCGATGTATCACTTCCTGTTTGTCCCGTTAACGTTAGGTATGGCGTTTATGCTGGCAATCATGGAAACGATATATGTTCTGTCGGGTAAACAAGTTTACAAAGATATGACAAAGTTCTGGGGTAAGTTATTCGGTATTAACTTTGCTCTGGGTGTCGCAACTGGGTTGACCATGGAGTTCCAATTTGGTACTAACTGGTCATATTTCTCTCATTACGTCGGTGATATCTTCGGTGCGCCTTTAGCAATCGAAGGTCTGATGGCGTTCTTCTTAGAATCAACTTTCGTCGGATTGTTCTTCTTTGGCTGGGATCGCTTAGGTAAGAAGCAGCACTTGATGGTAACTTGGTTAGTTGCTTTCGGTTCTAACTTCTCTGCACTGTGGATACTTGTTGCGAATGGTTGGATGCAAAACCCTGTCGCTGCAGACTTCAACTTTGAAACCATGCGAATGGAAATGTTGAGTTTTGCTGATCTGGTTTTAAACCCTGTCGCTCAAGTTAAATTTGTTCACACCGTCGCTGCTGGTTACTGTACTGGTGCATTCTTTGTTCTGGGTATCAGCTCTTACTACCTGCTCAAAGGTCGTGACATCGGTTTTGCAAAACGTTCTTTCGCAGTTGCCGCTACTTTTGGTATCGCAGCTGTATTATCTGTTATCGTGCTGGGTGATGAATCTGGTTACGAAATGGGTGACGTACAAAAAACCAAACTGGCTGCAATTGAAGGTGAATGGCATACAGAAGCGGCTCCAGCTGCATTTAATCTGATTGCATTCCCTAATCAAGAAAAAATGGAAAACTCGTTTGCATTACAAATTCCTTATGTGATGGGGATTATTGCAACGCGTTCTTTCGATACGCCTGTATTAGGTCTTAATGATCTGATGAGTCAGCATGAAGTTCGTATTCGTAACGGTATGAAAGCTTACGAATTATTAAGCGAACTGCGTTCAGGTAATACTGATCCTGCTATTCGTGCTGCATTTAATGACGCTAAACAAGATTTAGGCTATGGCTTATTACTGAAGCGTTATACTGATAAGGTTGTTGATGCAACAGAAGAGCAAATCAAATCTGCTGCAAAAGATACTATTCCTAATGTCGCGCCACTGTTCTGGTCATTCCGTATCATGGTTGCCGCTGGCTTCTTGATGTTACTGGTTGTTGCGATTTCCTTCTGGACTGTTCTGTCTAACCGTATTGGTAACTACAAATGGTTACTGCGTGCTGCACTGTTTAGTATTCCATTACCATGGATCGCAGTTGAAGCAGGTTGGTTTGTTGCAGAATATGGACGTCAACCATGGGCGATTGGTGAAATCCTGCCTACGGCTGTAGCAACTTCTTCACTGACACAGGCTGATATCCTAGTATCTATGGGTCTTATCTGTGGTCTGTATACTCTGTTCTTAGTTGCCGAAATGTTCCTGATGTTCAAATTTGGTCGCCTTGGGCCTAGTAGCCTGAAGACGGGTCGCTATCACTTTGAACAGAAGAACGCTTCTTCTGCACAAAGTAAGTAACACAGGAGTCCACTATGTTTGATTATGAAGTATTGCGATTTGTTTGGTGGCTACTGATTGGTATCTTACTGATTGGCTTTGCAGTCACTGACGGTTTTGATATGGGTGTCGGTGTGTTATTGCGCGTTATCGCGAAAGATGACACTGAACGCCGTATTTTGATTAACTCTGTTGCACCTCACTGGGATGGTAACCAAGTCTGGTTAATCACAGCAGGTGGTGCATTATTCGCTGCATGGCCAATGGTTTATGCTGCGGCATTCTCTGGTTTCTATTTTGGTATGATCTTCGTATTGGCGGCATTATTCTTCCGTCCAGTCGGTTTTGACTACCGTTCTAAACTAGAATCTCCAAAATGGCGTGGTATGTGGGATTGGGGTATCTTTATTGGTAGCTTCGTTCCACCATTAGTTATCGGTGTTGCTTTTGGTAACCTGTTACAAGGTGTTCCATTAGAAGTCGATAGCATGCAACGTGTATCTTATAACGGCACGACTAATGCGCTGATTAACCTGTTAAGTCTGTTAAACCCATATGGTTTACTAGCAGGTGTGGTTAGCTTAATGATGATTGTTGCACATGGTGCAAGTTATCTTCAAATGCGTACTACTGGTGAATTACATGAGCGTACTCGTAAAACAACTTACATTACCTCATTAATTACTTTCATCGCATTCGCATTAGCAGGTGTGTGGTTAATCTATGGTATCGATGGCTTTATTATTACAAGCGCTATTGATACAGCAGGTCCATCATCTCCACTACTGAAAACCGTTTCTCATGAAGCGGGTGCTTGGATGACTAATTACAACAATTATCCAGTATTGTGGGCATTGCCTGCATTAGGTCTGTTATCTCCTTTACTGGCGATTGTTGCAACTAAAGCAAATAAAGGTGGTTGGGCATTCCTGTTCACTTCACTGACTATTGCTTGTGTTATCCTGACTTGTGGTGTGACTATGTTCCCATTTGTGATGCCTTCAAGCACGTTCCCAGATGTGAGCTTAACAATGTGGGATGCAACTTCTAGCTTGTTTACTCTGCAAGTCATGACAGTTGTTGCGATTATCTTTGTACCTATCGTTCTCCTTTACACTATCTGGTGTTACTGGAAAATGCATGGTCGCCTCGATAAGAAATTTATCGAAGGTAATAATCATACTCTTTACTAAGGAGCATAGAGAATGTGGTATTTTGCATGGCTTCTCGGCACACTCTTCGCTTGTAGTATTGCGGTGATCGCAGGACTGGCTTACGAGCATGCTGAAGCGAAAAAAACTTCAGAAAGTGAAGAATAATGTTGGATAAAAGTTACCAACTACTAGACAAGGGCCCTATTAGGGCTCTTGTTTTAATCATGGCGTTGGTGATGGCATTTTGTGTTATGTGGGATCCTAGCCGATTTGCGGCGAACACCAGTTCATTGGCAATTTGGCAAGGTATCCTTCTTATTTGGTCGGTTTGTGCGGGGGCGACTTTTGGCCTAGCATTTCGTCCTAAACATGTAATTGCAAAATGTTTATTGCACCCAATCCCTGTAATTATTGTTTTAGTTGTAGGGTTAAGTTATTTCTTCTTTTAAAAAATACCTTATTTCTGCTCATTATATGAAAAAGAAATAAGGTATTTTGTTATCTAAGGATCCTATCAATATTATCTATCTTTTTGTTTTTATAAATGAATATTCTCTTTTAAGTAATCAATAAATAAACGTGCTTTTCTGGGTATGTGTTCACTATAAGGAAAAATAATATTCACGGACTGCGTTAATAATGAGTATTCAGGAAACAGTACGACTAATTGGCCTTCTAATAATTCTTGATGAATATACCAATGTGGCAAAATAGTCATCCCAGAATGTGCAAGAGCCATCTTTTTTAATGCGGCAATAGTATTAGTTTCAAAATAGGCATCTTGCGCTAATTGAGAGAGCAGGGCACTAAACTGTGCAGAAGTTGATAGTTTACTTTGACGTAAATTACTGTTTGCTAAATAGGGAATAGCACTTAAGTCGTTGATGGTTTTTATCGAGAATTTCTGCAACAAATCAGGTGAAATAACTAAACTTATCTCGTAATTAGCCAATTTGGTTGAGCGATAATTACTGTCTTTTAATGTACCTAAACGAATAGCTAAATCTAACTTATGATTTATTAAATCCTCAATGGAAGAATTAAAGGTGTACTGTACTTTCAACTTTGAGTGTAATTGCATAAATTGACTAAGTAACGGTAAAATATAATATTCACCAAATTCAGCCGTTGAACTTAATCGCAACGATCCCTGTAGTTCCTGCTGACCCAATCTTGCTTTATCTAATGTTTGCTCTAACTGAATTAACACTTGGCGGAAATCTTGATAAAGCATCTCGCCAGTCTCTGTCAGCGTAAATCGACGAGTATTACGATTGAGTAATGAGACATTTAACTCTGTTTCTAATGCTTTGATATGAATACTCACCATTGATTTACTCAAGCGCAAATATTTCGCTGCTTGAGTAAATGATCCGGTATCAACAACAGCAATAAAAGAGCGAATTCGATCAATTTGATTTTGCATGATTGTTTACTCTGATTAAACAATAAGTTCTATTTTGTCAGATAGACGAAATTCGTCAATCTTCCGTACTCTATGCACGGAGGATTTTTATGACTTACCGCTATCAAATTGCAGCTATATTTCTACTCGGTTTCTTTATAGATTGTATTAATATTTTTATGTCAGCAATTGCATTACCTGCACTCGCTGATGATATGCAAATTTCCATTGTTTCAGTGACTTGGGTTTCAAATAGCTATATCTTGGGGTTGACGTTAATCATTCCATTAAGTCATTGGTTATCACAGCGTTTTGGAATTAGAGCATTGATGGTGACATCGATGCTGATGTTTAGTTTGTCTGTGGAGCTAGTGGGAAGCTCAGATTCATTTAGTGAGCTTATTTTGTGGCGTTTTATTCAAGGTGTTAGTGGTGGATTATTGATCCCAATTGGACAAGCACTAACTTTTCAATATTTTCAAGGACATGAAAGAAGCAAAATATCTACGATCATTATGGCGATAGCTTTAATTGCTCCTGCAATATCGCCTACGTTAGGTGGATTTATTGTTGATATGGCTTCTTGGCGTTGGGTATTTTATAGCAATATTCCTTTCTCATTGCTAACCGCATTTTTAGCCTTTATTTGGGTAAAAGAGCCATTACCTAAAGAAAATGCTACACCGGATATTAAAGGTATCATTCTTATTAGTTTGCTCATTGTATCAGGGTTGTTTGCTCTATCGGCTTATGGGGAGTATCACTCAACATTACTTGCATTAGTCATAGCTGTATTATCGGTATGTTTTGCAGTACTTTATTATTATCATTATCGACGCCATACATCTCCAGTTATTAATTTAGCACTATTAAAAAATAGAAACTTATCGATCTCTATTTTTATTTATTACTGTATTCCTGGTGTTTTTACAGGTGTAAATATTCTTGCGATTTTTTATTTACAACAATATTTAAAATTTACTGCTCAAGGCACAGGTGTTTTCATGTTGTTATATGCACTTGGGGCTTTTATTTCAATGACAATAAGTGGCGTATTTTATAATAAATTGGGCATGAAACGTTTATTTATTTTTGCTCTATTATTACACAGTGCAGGTATTGCATTATTAATATTTGTAAATAGTAATACTGATATACTTTTATTAATTATTACTTATCTAGTTATCGGGATTGGTGGCGGAATTGGTGCTAATACTGCGCAAACAACGGCTTTATATGATTTTAATTCACAGAAATTAGTTCAAGCCAGTGTTATTTGGAATATTAATAGACAGGTCGTTTTTAGTGTCGGAGCAACCGTTGTTGCTATGTTATTTAATATTTTCTCTCTTTTTTGTTTACCACAAACTGCTTATAACATGACATTTTTAATATGCGCTTTAATTGGCATATTGCCTCTCACACTATTATTTACATTAAAGAAAAAAAGTATTGCACAGGAAATAAAAGATGAAAATTAATACCGGTTTAATTATAGAAAGCATTAAATCTTTGCATGATGAGATTGAAGCTGTTTTTACACAATTTCCACTTTCTGTTGATGCAATAACTAAGATAGAAAATCTTTTATCTAGTGAGTTTTCGATGGTTGGGATCAACGGAAAAGCAGTGAGTTATGATGATGTTATTGTGATGTTCAGAGAAAATGCAGGGAAAAGAAGAGGTCTGAAAATAAAAACGGATGATTATAAAATAATTTATCAATCAGATTGTTTGGCGATTGTCAGATATCAAGAAATACACAGTGAAAATAAGAAAATTCTTATGCGAGAGTCAGTGGCGTTATTGAGACGCAATTCTCATGAAATGAGTTGGCAGTGGCACTACCTCCATGAGACACCAATCATAAATAATTAATTGATTTATATAAAAAACCGGTTTTAAAACTGGTTTTTTTATGCCATTAAAAATAATACTAATAAATAAGACAATCTATGAATTTCTAATTAGCAAGCATTTTTATGCTGTCTTAATGAAAATATTTTTTCTATTCAGAGCACAAAGCATATTGCGTGTTGCAAAGAAGAGTTTATGATTGGCGCCTGAAAACTGTGTTTTCTATTCTTTACGTTACTATGATTCCCTTAGAGCTACCTCTTAAGTATAGTTAAGTGACTTATAGCTTAATTATTTATGGACTTAACTCGGAAAATGTAAGGAAGATATTATGCAGTTTCTTTGGCCTGTTCGTGTTTATTATGAAGATACTGATGCCGGTGGTGTAGTCTATCACGCCAGCTATCTAAAATATTTTGAACGCGCCCGAACAGAACTACTCAGAGAAAAAGGTTTTCATCAGCATGATTTACGGGAGTATGATCATGTTGTATTTGTTGTACGTAAATTATCAATAGAATATATTGCACCAGCTCGACTTGATGAGCTTTTACAAGTAGAAAGTGAAATTACCACATTACGTGGCGCCTCAATGACATTTTCTCAAAAGCTTATTAATCAAGATGGTTATGTTTTGTGTAGCGCAGATGTGCTTGTTGTCTGCGTAGATTCATTAAAAATGAAGCCTGTAGCGCTTCCTAAGTCCATTATCGCGGAGTTTAAGTAGTGGCTGACATGAATGTTATCGATCTCTTTCTAAAAGCAGGGCTTTTAGTTAAGTTGATCATGTTGATTTTAATCGGATTTTCTATTGCATCTTGGGCGATTATTATTCAGCGAACTAAAGTTCTGAATGCCGCTGATCGTGAAGCTGCAGATTTTGAAGATAAATTCTGGTCAGGTACTGACTTGGCTCGTTTATATAAAGATAGCCAAGCTCGTCGTGATGAGTTATCAGGCTCAGAGCAAATTTTTCATTCCGGTTTTAAAGAGTTTGCACGTTTACATCAAGCAAGCGTTCATGCCCCTGATGCAGTTGTAAATGGTGCATCAAGAGCAATGCGAGTCTCTTTCAATCGTGAATTAGAATCACTAGAAACTCATATTCCTTTCCTTGGTACTGTTGGTTCTATCAGCCCATATATTGGCCTGTTTGGTACCGTATGGGGGATTATGCATGCATTTATTGCATTAGGTAGTGTTAAACAAGCAACATTACAAATGGTCGCACCCGGCATTGCTGAAGCGTTGATTGCAACAGCTATCGGTTTATTTGCGGCGATCCCCGCAGTTATGGCTTATAACCGGTTTACGCAGCGTGTAACTAAACTGGAACAAAGTTACGATAACTTTATGGAAGAGTTCCTGACGATTTTACATCGCCAAGCTTTTGCCTCAGCAGAAAAGAAATAGTTAACGCAGAAGGAGATAGCTGATGGCACGAGGTCGCAGTAACCGCCGAGGCGTAAAATCAGAGATTAACATTGTTCCTTTGCTTGACGTATTGTTAGTGCTTTTGCTTATTTTTATGGCAACAGCGCCTATCATTTCGCAAAGTGTTGAAGTTGATCTTCCTGAAGCAACAGATACACAAACAGTTTCAACCAGTGATAATCCCCCGGTGATTGTCGAGGTTGCAGGAATTGGGCAATATAATATTCGTGTTGATCAAGAAGTATTAGAATTATTGCCTCAAGAACAGATTATGGCTGAAGCTAAACGACAATTGGAAAAAAATCCGAAAGTTATATTTCTGATTGGCGGTGCTAAAGATGTTCCTTATGATGAGATAATTAAAGCGCTCAACATGTTACGTCAAGCAGGTGTTAAATCTGTAGGTTTAATGACTCAGCCTATGTAATAGGTTGAAATAAGTTTGGATAATAGCGTGGGAAAGAAGACGAAGCCAATCCGAAGTAAATTGAGCCGTTCAGTTATCTTGTCTACTGCCTTACATTTGCTTGTTATCGCATTGCTTATCTGGGGGTCATTAACTCAGAAGTGGGATTTAGGTGGTGGCGGTGGTGAAGGCGGGCAAGTTATTGATGCTATTATGGTCGATCCTAATGCTGTAGTACAACAGTATAACCAGCAAAAAGCGCAACAGGCTAACGTCCAAAAAGCAGAACAAGAACGTAAAGCGCGTGCAGAGCAACAAGAAGAAGAGTTGCGTCAGCAGCAAATGAAAGAACAAGAACGTTTGAAAACGTTAGAAGTTGAACGTTTACAAGCAAAAGAGGCAGCAGAGGCTCAAAAACGTGAAGCTGCGTTAGCTGCCGCCAAAGCGAAAGAAGAACAAAAAGTTGCTGAAGAAGCGGCCGCACAAGCGAAAGCAGAACGTGATCGCATCTTAAAAGAACAAGCAGATGCGAAAAAACAAGCAGAAGCTGAAGCGAAAAAACAAGCAGAATTAGCAGCAAAACAAAAAGCAGAAGAAGCTAAGGCGAAAGCCGAAGCTGATGCGAAAGCAAAAGCTGAAGCAGATGCTAAAGCAAAGGCCGAAGCCGATGCTAAAGCCAAAGCTGCAGCTGAGGCAAAAGCAAAAGCCGCTGCAGAAGCTAAAGCAAAAGCAGCAGCTCAACAGCAAAGTAAAGCAGTAGATAGTCTGCTTGATGGTTTAGTGGCTGATGGTAGCAAACAAAGCGGAGCTTCAGCTGCGGGTCAAGGTGGTGGAAATCGCACTGGTGCAAATGGTGAAGGTGTCGATCGCTATAAAGGTCAGCTCAAAGTTGCAATAGAACAGAAGTTTATCGATCCTGAGTTGTATAAAGGACGTACTTGTGAGTTGAGAATTAGTATTGCACCTGATGGGATGTTAATTAATGCGAATATTGTAGGTGGTGATGCGGCATTATGCCAAGTGGCATTGCGAGCCGCAAATACAGCGAAATTACCGAAGCCACCAAAAGATGTCTATGAACAAGTAAAATCATCAGTAATTGAGTTTAAACCCTAAAACTGTCTGATTGTAGGAAAACATACACTAATTTATAGCTATTTTAGAATGTTATTGATGTGTTGTATGGTGTTGTTGAAAAGCGTTTGTTACTATTCTGTGCGTTATTGCGTAATAACCGCAATAATAAAAGGGAGACATGATGAAGCAGGCATTAAATGTTATCTTCGGACTTTTAATTTTATGCGTAACCACTCTGGCTAACGCTGAAGTTCGAATTGAAATTACGCAAGGGGTGAATACTGCACGCCCTATCGGTGTTGTTCCTTTTAAATGGGAAGGCACAGGTCAAATGCCAGAAGATATCGCTGGTGTTATCGCAGCTGATTTACGCAATAGTGGAAAATTTAATCCTATTGATGTATCCCGTTTACCTCAACAGCCAGTCACAGCTTCTGAAGTCCAACCTGCACTTTGGACTGCATTAGGGATTGATTCTGTTGTTGTTGGACGCGTACAACCGTCAGCGGATGGCCAATATTTAGTAAGCTATCAATTAGTTGATGTTGCTGGCTCTCCAGGCGCGGTTTTATCTCAAAGTGAGTTTAAAGTTCCATCAAAATGGCTACGTTATTCTGCTCACACTGCCAGTGATGAAGTGTTTGAAAAACTGACTGGTATTCGTGGTGCATTCCGTACACGTATTGCTTATGTTGTTGTGACTAATGGTGGCGCATATCCTTATGAATTGCGTGTTTCTGACTATGATGGTTTTAACCAAGATCGTGTTTATCGCTCATCACAGCCATTAATGTCACCAGCATGGTCACCAGATGGTGCTAAACTTGCTTATGTTACATTTGAAAGTGGTCAATCCGCTTTAGTTGTACAAACATTAGCGACAGGCGAAATTCGCCAAATAGCATCATTCCCAAGACATAATGGTGCACCTTCGTTTTCACCAGATGGCTCTAAGCTAGCATTTGCGCTTTCAAAGAGTGGTAGCTTAAATCTGTATGTTATGGATTTAGCAAGTGGGAATATGACACAGGTAACCAATGGCAGAAGCAACAATACTGAGCCAAATTGGATGCCAGATGGACAAACCTTAGTCTATACTTCAGATCAAGGTGGACGTCCACAAATATACAAAGTGAATATTAACGGTGGAACACCAGAGCGTATTACGTGGGAAGGTAAGCAAAACCAAAATCCTGCGGTAAGCCCAGATGGTAGTTTCTTAGTTATGGTGAGTTCTGAAAGCGGTAGGCAACATATCGCTAAGCAGGATCTGGAAACGAATTCCGTACAATATCTAACAGATACGTTTCTGGATGAAACGCCAAGCATCGCGCCTAACGGCACAATGGTTATTTATAGCTCTACACAAGGCTTAGGCACCATTTTGCAGCTAGTATCGACTGATGGACGTTTCAAAGCGCGTCTTCCGGCGACTGATGGTCAGGTTAAATCACCTGCCTGGTCACCGTTTATGTGATGCATAAAAATTATGTATGGCAAACAAAATAAAGGAACAAATAGAGATGCAATTAAACAAAGTGTTTAAAGGGTTGATGTTAGCATTACCACTCGTTGCTGTTGCAGCATGTAGCTCAAACAAAAACGAAGATCAAACTGATACAAACAATGTACCAGTTGTTGAACAAGGTCCTACTGCTGAAGAATTAGCACGTCAGCAATTAGAACAACTGAAACAACAAAACATCGTTTACTTCGGTTTTGACAAATATGACATTAGCTCAGACTACGCTAACCTGTTAGATGCACACGCTGCATTCCTGCGTGCTAATCCTTCAGTACGTATCACTGTAGAAGGTCATGCTGACGAACGCGGTACTCCAGAATACAACATCGCTCTGGGCGAACGTCGTGCTAACGCTGTGAAAATGTACCTACAAGGTAAAGGCGTATCTGCTGATCAACTGTCAATCGTATCTTACGGTAAAGAAAAACCAGCTGTACTGGGTCATGACGAAGCCGCTTATGCGAAAAACCGTCGTGCAGTACTGGATTACTAAGAGAACGGCATGAACAACAGTAACTTCAGACCTTTCTTGATGAGTCTGTTGTTACTGGTTGGCGTAGCGGCTCCTGTAGCCGCTATTGCCCAAGCGCCAATCAGTAATATCGGTTCAGGTTCGACCGATGAACGACTCGCCCAACTTGAGCGTTTTTCAAATGCTCACAGCCAGCTTTTGACCCAATTACAGCAACAACTTGCTGATTCTCAGCGTGATATTGATATGTTGCGTGGTCAAATTCAGGAAAATCAATATCAGTTAAATCAAGTTGTCGAACGCCAACGCAATATCTATCAACAATTAGATAGCCTTGGTGGCGGTGCTTCTACATCGACTACATCGACGGAAGCCACACAACCTGATAATGCTACTTCTTCAACACCTTCTGCTACAACTAATTCTGGGCAAGGTGATGAGAAGGCTGATTATAATGCAGCAATTGATATCGTATTGAATTCAAAAGATTACGATAAGGCAATTGTTGAATTAAACAACTTTATCAATAACTATCCTAAATCTAGCTATCAATCAAATGCACATTTTTGGTTGGGTCAGATGTATTACTTAAAAGGTAATAAGGATCAGGCAGCAAGTACATTTGCTATTGTTGTTAAAAACTATCCGAAATCTCAAAAAGCAAGTGAAGCCTTTTATAAAATTGGTCTGATCATGCAAGAGAAAGGGCAAAAGGATAATGCTAAAGCTATTTATCAACAAGTGATTAAGCAATATCCAAATAGTGCTGGCGCTAAATTAGCACAAAAGCAGTTAGCAGCACTCTAATTATTGACCCCGTAATGTAAAATATTGCATTTTCGGGGTTAAATGATTGTTTTTTAAGCTATTGATTGTTTTTTTGAAAAAAAACATTGCACAAAAACATTAAATCAGTATTATTACCCGCCGTTGCCACAGAGAATGTGGCGGATTCGAAAAAGGGTCGTTAGCTCAGTCGGTAGAGCAGTTGACTTTTAATCAATTGGTCGGGCGTTCGAATCGCCCACGACCCACCATTTTCGAATACCAATCCGTTTTTATTGAAATGGGTCGTTAGCTCAGTCGGTAGAGCAGTTGACTTTTAATCAATTGGTCGGGCGTTCGAATCGCCCACGACCCACCATTTCAAACCCCCTCCTTGATTATTTACCATCATTCTAATAACTAACTACATTATCATTTAGTGTCTCTTCAGTTATCTTCTGATAACACTATCTAATCGCTGAATTGAGTAACTAAGATAGTTTTCTCAAAATTGAAAAAACTACCTCGCTTTAATTAAAAATCACTTTGAATCAGTAATGGCAAATAATCGATGACGTAATCTGGGTGTACTCATTTTCAGTCAAAAATTCATTGTCAATTAGCCAATTGCTAACAAGCTCTTGTGTTTTTGTCGCTGTATTAAGAGGGTGATTGAGTCGCTTTGATGCATCAATAAAAAATGCCATCATAATAGAAAGTGACGCGGCTGATTCATAAGGTGTACTCATTGCGAGTGTACTTTCTAGTGAGCGCAATGAATAAAACTTAGGTAACCACTCTTTGAGATTTTTTCCCTGATACCATACATCTTGTGTTGATGTTTGTAGTGCAACTTGCTCAAGTAATGTTATTAGCCATTCTCGCATATCATTCATGCGATAATTCGCAAACCAAAACTCATGGCGTAGAATGGCTATAGCGACTTGTGTGGCTTCAAACCAGAATTCTTGAGCATTGTTATCAGCTTGCTCTTTTGAGAGCGTAGGAGGCGTTATAACGCTAATTTCAGGAAGCCCAACGCATAAACCCGTTTTATCCAGTAAAATTTGATACCCACGTTGATAAACTGGACTAAGTCCTTCAGTTTTCATATTAAAAATACGCTTAGGCTCTGCCATCATGATATCCATTTTTCTGCCTTGCGCTAAAACATGTAAATAAATGGGCGAAAATTTACCTTTAGGATCTTCACATTCTAATTGTAAGCTGACAAGTGCATCACCAAATTGTGACAACCAAGATTGGTTTTTTGCGAGTTCTGTCGCACCATAACCGATAAGTTCTATATCAATATCAGAATAACTGTCTATCTTTTTATTGCGACCTAATGATCCTGTTAGTATTACTGTCTCTATTCTAGGATCAAGCAATGCAAAAGAGAGCATGCGATCGATTAAACGTGTTGTTGGCTCCATATTTCTCTCTAATAATTAAAAGGTATAAAGTTATTTTTCGTTTTTATTGTTTAAAGCGTAAATCAGAATAATTTGTTTAGTATATAAAACATTTTTTTGTTATTTTTATAACTCAACAATATAATGTTTAGTATTAAAAACTAAGTACCATTATAAATATGAATTTATAATATATCTTTACTACTTTGCAAAGATGTCGCAATAACCCATATTTTCTTTGTTTTTTTCTATGATTAAGTCGGGGTTGTAAAATGGATGTCATGAGTTGGTTTAGTATCAATAATATTTTAGTCAACATTCCACTGGGACAAGGTGGCTACCCACTTTCGTGGATTGAAGCTGTGGGTACCATAGCTGGTCTCTTGTGCATATGGCTTGCAAGTCAGGAAAAAATAATTAATTACTTATTTGGACTGATTAACGTTACTTTATTTGCCATTATCTTTTTTCAAATTCAGTTATATGCGAGTTTGTTGCTTCAAATTTTCTTCTTTGCGGCCAATATTTATGGATGGTATGCATGGAGCAGAGTAAATGATTTCGAGCAAGCTGAACTAAGAATTCGTTGGTTAAAACCGAGCCACCGTCTCTTTTTAATTATTATTTCAATCGCGGCTATTGTCGCTTTGACCTTTAATATTGATACTGTATTTGGTTATTTAGCCGTTGTTGCTGTTGAAATATTAAATGTCTTTGGCGCAAATTTAGCTACACCAGTGCTTGAACCTGATGCTTACCCATTCTGGGATTCTACAATGACCGTTCTGTCGATTGTGGCGATGATTTTAATGACGCGGAAATTAGTTGAAAACTGGCTAGTTTGGTCTGTGATCAACGTGATTAGTGTCGTTATATTTTATAAGCAAGGTGTTTATGCCATGTCTGTTGAATACATCATCTTACTGGCTATCGCTATTAATGGTTCTCGTTTGTGGATCAAAACAGCAAAACGCTCTAGCAGAAATAATTACCTCTCCTAATAAAAAAGGCTGGTAGAGTTATCTTTCTCTCCAGCCTTACTATTCATTGTTTTTATTCTTATCTTTAACGCAATTTTGAATCATTATTTTGCTTAAATGCGCTATTTCCATCTTTGACAATTTTTTAGAAAAATAACCATAGATGCTTTGAGGTGAAAGGGTGTTTACAGATAGAAAACGAATGGTTAGATTGGGAAAGCAATAACAACATTGACTAGATAACATAAAAGAGTGGATACACGGGAATGAATTATCAGAATGATGACCTTAAAATAACACAAATCAATGAACTTTTACCGCCCGTCGCTTTATTGGAAAAATTTCCAGCGACTGATAATGCGGCTTTTACAGTTCGTCATGCCCGTGAAGCTATTCATCAAATCCTAGCAGGAAAAGATGATCGTCTATTAGTGGTAATTGGGCCTTGTTCTATTCATGATCCGAAAGCTGCGATGGAGTATGCACAACGTTTAAGTCTTATTCGGGAAGAACTTAAAGACAAACTTGAAATTGTAATGCGTGTTTATTTTGAAAAACCGCGCACGACTGTTGGTTGGAAAGGTTTAATTAACGATCCTCATATGGATCATACTTTTGATATTAATGAAGGTTTGCGCATTGCTCGTAATCTTTTATTAACGATTAATGATAGTGGCTTGCCAACGGCTGGCGAGTTCTTAGATATGATAACACCTCAATATGTTGCTGATTTGATGAGTTGGGGCGCAATTGGCGCTCGTACTACAGAATCACAAGTGCATCGAGAGCTTTCATCGGGTCTATCTTGTCCTGTTGGTTTTAAAAATGGTACAGATGGAACAATTAAAGTTGCTATTGATGCAATCAATGCTGCGGGATCGCCACACTGCTTTCTTTCTGTCACTAAATGGGGTCATTCAGCCATTGTACGCACAGCAGGTAATGGTGATTGCCACATTATTTTACGTGGTGGTAAAGAGCCAAATTACAGCGCTGAGCATGTTGTAGCGGTAAAAGAAGGGCTTAAAAAAGCCGGTTTGCCACAAAACGTCATGGTTGATTTCAGTCATGCCAATAGTTGCAAGAAATTTGAGAAACAAATGGAAGTGGGCGCTGATATTTGCCAACAAATTAGCTCAGGTGAAAAAGCATTAATTGGCGTGATGATTGAAAGCCATTTAGTGGAAGGTAGCCAATCATTAGAAAGCGGCGAACCTTTGGTTTATGGCAAAAGTATCACCGATGCTTGTATTGGTTGGGATGATACCGAAACGCTGTTACGCCAACTCGCTGATGCGGTTGTCGCTCGTCGCGGTTAACTGATATTATTTTAGTGCACAAACTGTAATACCGTTGATATTAATCAACGGTATTTTTTATAAAAAAAAGACAATAAGTTAGTCATGTATATTCAGTAGATCAAGTCTAAATTTGGCGGGTTTAAATCCAAGCTCATATGACTTTTGATACCATTCGCTTGCTTTTTCTTTGTCAGCAACAACACCTAGCCCTTTTTCATATAAATAACCAATGTTATAAATAGCTGAGGGATCATTAACTTCAGCCGCTTTTAAATAAAAAGTCATCGCTTTTTGATAATCCTGCTCAACACCTAAGCCATGTTGATATGAATAAGCAATATTATTGTTTGCTTTGATATGTCCATTGTTAACAGCTTTTAGGTACCATTCCATTGCTTTTTTATAGTCTTGTTCGGCACCAAGACCATCTACATATAAAAGACCTAGATTATTCTGTGCTCTACTAAAATTTTGTTCTGCTGATTTTAAATACCACTCTCTAGCAGTATAATAATTTTGTGTAACGCCTAAACCATCATCATACATGTATCCTATATAAAACTGTGCGCTAGGATTATTTTTGTCTGCTGATTTTAATAACCATTCCATTGCTATCTCATAATCTTTAGGAAAAAATAGATCTCCTTTCATATAAAAGAAACCTATTTTTGTTTGAGCTTCAGCATTATCATTGTAAGCTGATAATAAATAAAATTTACGTGCTTTATTTTTATTATTTCGAGAAAAATAAATATCACCTAGATAGAGTTGATAATGTGACAGGCTTTGTTCAAATAAAGAGGGGGAATGATTATTTATTTTATCTTCCTTAAACGGAAATAAAACAAACATTATTGCAAACATAATGATAATAAATAGAATAGTAGCTATTTTTAATTTCATATTAATGTCCCTATTTTTTATTTGAACTGTGATATTTTATTATAGTAGTATGCTTAATGTTATTATAATTAAAGGATTAAAAAATAAAATGGGAAATTTAATTTATTTAACGATTGAAGGAAATCAACAAGGCTTAATTTCAAGGGGGTGTGGAACCCTTGACTCTATTGGAAATAAATGCCAAGAAGGTAAGGAAGATGAAATTATTATTATTGAATACAGTAGCACGATAACCAGAAACCAAAATGTATCACACCATCCAATAGAGTTTATTAAGAACATTGATAAATCATCACCCTTGTTATTAGTTGCTATTTCTAATAATGAAGTTCTGAAATTAACATTTGATTTCTATAGAACATCACAGCACGGTAAAAATGAAAAATATTATACTATTGTCTTAAATCAGGCTTCTATTGTTGATTACTCGACTCGTTATCCACACAGTATAAATAGCAATAGTTCCCAACCAGAAGAATCTGTTCTTGTGCAATATAGAGATATAACTTGTAGTCACCATATTGCAGGAACATCCGGATATAGTATCGCCGATTAATTATCTATTTGAGTTTACTAAATGCTTGTAAAAACTCGTATGTATCATGCGAGTTTTTATTTTCTATTATATTTAAAATAGGGCTAATATCTTCTTCAAAAAAAAGATAAGTCAGAGATAGCTGCTTGTTATCTAGCCTATAATATAACTCTGGACTAAGAGCGCGTAATCGTTTTGATGCTCTATCTAATTTTTCTATAAAACCATAGGAGCTTACTAAAACAAGTGTAATATCTATCCACCCTTTTGATAAATTCTTTTTATTTTTTAAACTTGCTTTTGATTTAAATAATTTTAATCTTAAAATTGCATTTTTGGTAATTAGATAAATTATTATGGATAAAAGTAATTTTCTTACTACAGTGTTTTCTATAAAGGTGGGTGCTTCGTTAAATCCATTAAAATATGCAAATTCATTAATTTTATATTTATTTGCATTATCATCAATAAATAACTCTCGTTGATTTAACATTCTGTTCAGTTTGTTTTTTTGCTGATCATCTAAATTTTCATAAATATATTCACCAATAATAGTTCCTACAATTTTTACAATTTCAGAAGGATTTTTAGCATAAACTAAAAGGTGTATCGCTTCGACATCTCTATCAAAAATGGGATTTTTTGAGGCTGGTGCTCGTAATAAATGGTGATAAAGATAAAGATCGGATAACCTATCTAAACCTAGTGCTGTTGTTTCAATTAGACTCAGGGTTCCAGATACAGCTTGACCTGAAATAGCCTCAACCATCTCTTCTAATGATTTATTTTTTAGATTTTCATACCCTTTTCTAATTGAGCGAGATAGTGCTTGCCGTTCTGTATAAAAAGGTTGTTCGTGAAGTTCTAAAATTCTTCCTTCAGGTGAACAATACCACCAAGCTCCATAAGAGTTGTAATTGCACTCAGACATAAAATATCCCTATTTTAATAAGCATTTTAAATTTATAAATAATTAAATCACTTTAGATCCCATAGTGACAATATATTAAATATTTAATAACTGTAAGTGATAGTTTAATTTTAATTAATTTAAACTATTGAGCTAGATATTCTATTTTTTATAGAAAATAAATAGTAATGTAAAAAATTGGAGTTTGGAAATTTAATAAAAAAATACCGCTATTATTTTAGCGGTATTTATCATATAAACCTAAATAAATAGATTTAAGGTAAAATTATTTTGCTTTACCTTGGTTAGCAACAGCGGCTGCTTTTGCTGCAATTTCGTCAGCATTACCCAAGTAGTAACGTTTGATTGGTTTCATGTTTTCATCAAATTCGTAAACTAAAGGTACAGCTGTTGGGATATTCAGCTCAAGAATTTCATCTTCGCTCATGTTGTCTAGGTATTTAACCAGAGCACGCAGTGAGTTACCGTGAGCTGCAATAATCACTTTCTCACCAGAAGCCACACGAGGTTTAATCACATCTTCCCAATAGGGTGTTACACGGTCGATAGTCAGCGCTAGGCTTTCTGTTAATGGCAGTTCTGCCGCAGTTAAAGAAGCATAACGTGGATCTTTACCTGGGAAACGTTCATCATCTTTAGTTAATTCTGGTGGAGTGATAGCAAAACCACGACGCCATTGCTTAACTTGCTCGTCACCGTATTTTTCCGCAGTTTCAGCTTTATTTAAGCCTTGCAGTGCACCGTAATGACGTTCGTTTAATTTCCAGCATTTTTCAACTGGCAGCCATTGTTGATCAACTTGATCAAGAATGTTCCACAGGGTGTGAATTGCGCGTTTCAGAACAGAAGTATATGCATAGTCAAAAACGAAACCTTCAGCTTTCAGCAGTTTACCTGCTTCTTGCGCTTCATTACGGCCTTTTTCGGACAGCTCAACGTCAGTCCAGCCTGTAAAACGGTTTTCTTTGTTCCATACACTTTCACCGTGTCGAACTAGCACAAGCTTAGTTACTGCCATAGTTTAGACTCCTATAATTACTTTCTTAATATAAGTTTAAAATTAGCACTTCAATCATTATATGGATCATCGACAAGAACGCCAAACATAAGTGACAAAACAAGGGGGATTAAGTCAAAAATATCGTTTGTTCGATGAATTATTGCACAGTTGTCACACCTTTTGCTTAATCGTTCAAGCTATTAATCTAGCGGGATCGGCGTAAAAAAACAAAATATCCATTTTGTATGAAAAATAGACGAAAATGGCGTCCATAAAAACGACATATTTTTTATTTATAATTGTTCGAATAATAAGCAAAAAAGCGTCGATTTAAATAAATAAAGTAAAGCTAAGTTTACCGTTTATTTCTAAAATCATTGCCCTGATTATGACAGTAAAAATCAACATTTAACAAATTTCTTGCTGGTAACGATAAATTTCGCCTTCTTTAATAAATGTCAATCGATGAGTAATACACGATGGCGCATCTTCTTGATGATGGCTCACAAATAAAAGTTGCGTATTACTGTGGCTTATCATGATATCAATAAAACGCTGTACTAAGAGCCTATTGGTTGTATCTAAGCCTTGTAGAGGCTCATCAAGAATAAGCAAAGTCGGGTGCTTAACTAATGCTCTAACAATTAATACTAAGCGTTGCTGTCCCCAAGATAAGGCATGAAATGGATGGTTAGCATGTGCGGTTAAACCAATCAACGCTAACCATTCATCCGCAAGTTTAAGCTGTTTATCTGTAATAGCTTGATAAATACCAATAGAGTCATGAAAACCTGAAATAATGACATTCTTTACTGTTGAAGAAACTCGATAACTCTGATGCAAGGCATTGCTGACATAACCTATATGGCGTTTAATTTCCCATATTGTTTCGCCACTTCCTCTTTTACGACCAAATAGCGTTAAGTCATTGCTATAACCTTGAGGATGATCGCCCGTAATTAAACTCAATAATGTCGATTTTCCCGCACCATTAGGACCTAAAATTTGCCAATGTTGTTGAGGTTTTACCTCCCAGCTTAAATGGTGAAGAACAGGTTTGTCGTTATAGCTCACTACGCCATTTTTTAGCACAATAGGGGAAAGTGTCGGTGATAATTGAGGAATTGCATCTGGTAGATCTTGTTCCGGTAATGTGAGATTTTCAAGCGTTTCACTGTGAGATAATTGCCCTATTACAGAATCAGATAAAATCTGTTCTTTTTTACCGTTGGCGACTAATTCGCAATTAATTAGTAGACCTGCATACTGAATAAAATCAGGAATATCATTAAAACGATTTAAAATCAGTATAATAGTAAGATTTTGTTGATGTAATAGAGCTAATAGCTCATTTAAAGCGCGACGAGAATCAACATCTAAGCCATCAAAAGGTTCATCTAAAATAAGTAAATCAGGTTTATTCATTAACAGTTGAATAAGCAATACTTTTCGAGATTCACCAGTAGATAGATATTTAAACCGTCTTGATAAAAGATATTCAACACCAAATTGCTTGGCTAATAAAAAGCATCTGTCATCATCTTTTACCTGCATTTGAATAACTTGAGCTACGGTTAAGCCAGTGTCTTCTTCACCTTCACTTAATAAATCTGTGTTATTACGACGCCACTCTTCTTCAATCATTTTTTGTAGTTTTTCAAAAGAGAGACTAATTGGACGAGAAAATGTATTGATAAACTCACCAGAGAGCAAAATACCTTCTTGGCATAATGCATTGGCTAATGCCGTTTTGCCACTTCCATTACTGCCTACAAATGCCCAACTTTCACCTTCATTTATGGCTAAATTATCAATTTGTAAACAGAGTTTGTCGCTTAAGCGAAATTGTGTTTTTTTGAGTTGCAAGTATTTCATTATTCTTATCCGTCACTTTTTAGAACAAGTAGGGTACTTAGCAATATCGGGTTAACCAAAAATTGTCAATATCTGTTGAATTATTCTTAATTTAAAAATTAAAGGTCTTTTAAAAAATGATAACCATTGAGCTAGATAGTTTATGCAATGATATAAAAAATAATTCAAGGATGATTTTTATATGCATAAATTTAAAGATAAAAAGATTAAATTATTATTGTTTTTTTTATTAATATTAGTAAGTAAGATGAGTTTTTCTCATGTTAATAAAAATAATTGTTTTATAATTAATGAAATAAAAATAGAAGATACGAGTTTATTAATTAGTAAAAAACAAAATCAATTAATATTAAAATATTTACATCGATGTTTAACTGAAAATGATATACAGAGTATCGCTAATGTTATAACAAATGAATATATTAAAAAAGGTTATGTCACTTCACAGGCATTTATTTCTCATCAAGATCTTTCTAATAATAAATTCACAGTTAAAGTGATAGAGGGAAAAATAAAAGATATTTTTATTAATAATGCTTCTTCTCGATTAGTTAATGTTATCTTTCCATCGTACAAAGAAAAAATACTTAATTTACGCGATTTAGAGCATGGGCTTGAGCAACTTAATCGATTAACAACATCACAATATACATTGGATATAAAACCAAGCGATAGTGTGGAATATTCTTCTATTTTTGTTGTTCAAAACAATAAAAAAACTCCATTTAAAAATCAACTAACCGTTGATAACTCAGGTACCAAAACAACAGGTAAAATTCTATTAGCGAATACTACAACCATAGATTCTTTATTTGGCTTGGGTGAACAATGGATTTTTTCACTAAAAACAAATACTGATTTCACTCGCACTAACTATTCTCGTGCTTATACTGCAAGTATGAATATTCCTTATGGTTATTGGTTTTATCAGTATCAAGTATCGCATAGCCAATCCTCTTATCCTTTTCAAAGCCATAATGCTCAATATCGTTATAAAAACAAAAATAGCGATCAACACTTTGATATTAGTCGTTTAGTCTATCGTGATAATAAGCAACGAATAATATTAAAGAGTTCCCTGAAACATAAAAAAGCAAGGACACAATTAGCACAACAAAAACTATTAATAACGAGTCCTACATTAACTTCTTTGTCATTTAGTCCTGAATATAATTTAAGTATACATAATGGATATTTAATCATTAATCCAATTGCCGAGCTCGGGATTTCTCTTTTTGGTGCAACACCTGATTATCTTTCTGAAAATTCACCTCGTAGCCATTATCGAAAACTAAGCCTAAACTTAAGCTATCAACATATATTTATTAATAAATTTTCCTATGTTACATCATTCTATGGGCAATATACGCCAGATAATCTTTATAGCATAGAACGGATCGCAATAGGTGGATTGAATTCTATTCGAGGATTTAAAAAAGAAAGTTTAAGTGCAAATCGAGGGTTTTATTGGCGTAATGAAATTAACACCTCTGGGATAATGTCTTTTTTAGGTCAATGGAAATTTATTGCTGCGATTGATTATGGCGTTATAAATTCAGATAAATATGAAACAAAACAGCAATCTTTATTAGGAAGTGCTATAGGAGCTTCTTTTTATCGCTCAACATTCTCTTCACAAATATTAATTAATAAACCTTTATTTTACCCTTCATCATTAAAACCCGATCACTGGTCTTTATTTTGGTCTATTTCTTTGGCGATTTAAAACTTGGAGTTTTTTTATGCACGAAAAGGATATTTCTCAAAAACAGCGTTTAATTAGCTATAGCATCATTTATCTAACAGCTATTTATCCATTACATCCCGCTTGGAGTTCTGCAATTACTCCAATTGATAAAACAATAAAAATAAGTCAGAAAAATACCGTTCCTATTATTAATATTGCAACACCTAATGATACTGGTGTTTCTCATAATCAATTTCACTCTTTTAATGTTGGTAAACAAGGTGTTGTACTTAATAATGCAACAATGCCTGTTAATACTCAATTAGCCAAACAAGTGAATGCTAATACCCATTTAAAAGGTAATGCAGCGCATTTAATTATTAATGAAGTAGTAGGAAATGGACATTCACAGTTATTAGGTAAATTAGAAGTTGCAGGTGAACAAGCGAAAGTTGTTATTGCCAATCCAAATGGTATCACGTGTGATGGCTGTTCGTTTATTAATACCCCAGCAATTACACTTACGACAGGAAAACCTCAATTTAGCTCTCAAGGTGCTTATTCAGCAATAGAAGTGAAAAAAGGCGCTGTTGTTATTGGCACGCAAGGTATAGATCTCCAAGCTCAGAATTATGCCGACATTATTAGCCGAAGTATTGAGTTAAATGGAAAAATTAACGCTAAAACTCTTTCTTTAATGCAAGGCAATAACCGTATTGATTTTGAAAAAGGAACGGTAAACAGCCTTACTGGAGAAGACATAAAGCCAACAATCTCGATTGATACTAAAGCGCTGGGAGGAATGTATGCCAATCAAATACGACTAGTCAGCACAGAAAAGGGTGTTGGTGTTAATTTAAGTGATATTCATACAAATCAAAACAGTGTGAATTTAACGGTTGATGGAAAAATTACCTTTAATGGCAATATTCAATCTGAACAAGATATTAATGTTAGTAGTAAAGAACTACAAATTAATAATAATGCAAAGTTAAAAGCAAAAAGAGATATAACTTTAGCAACTCATGCGCTAGCTAATCATAGTGAAATTATCGCAGAAAAAGATATGCGTTTATTTGCAGATAAACTCACTAATAAAGGTGAAAAGGCACTAGTTCAAGCAAAAGATAACTTATGGATACAAAAAAATGCACAGGGTGATCCTAGCACTTTAATTGAAAATCAATCAGCCATTATAAAAACAGAAAAGGGTGATTTGATTATTAGAACAAAGAAGTTGGTCAATGAATCTATTACACCTTTATTTAAAGAGATTAAACAAGAGCCTGATTCTAAAAAATTTTATAGTGTTAGAAATCAATTTATTCCACCTTATCCTAGTAGCAGTTTTTCCCAGGGTAATTATGAAGCATATATTATTGCTTACATACCTGAGTTAATAGATGAGAGAAGAAAAAAATGGTTTGGGGTGGCAAATTTAAATGATGATTATGGTATAAATAGTGAGAGGAAAAAAGTAGATTTAATTTCAAGTTATATTGGTTCTAAAATTATCTCTGGTAATAATTTATATATTCAATCTAATAGTATATCAAATTATCAATCATATATTTTGGCAAATAATAATTCTATTTTAACTGGTAAGGATGCTTATTTTTTAGATTGTTCAATAGGCCAGTTAGATAAATGGGTAATATATAAAAATAGTGGTATTCTTCCAGAAATAAATCCTCTATTTGAGATCCCTAATAATCAGGTTGAGAAATCAAATTATAGAAAAGAATATATATATATACCATATGTTTCCACTGATATTCATAGTTATAATTTTAAATTTGAAAAAAATAATGAATATATTATAGCGAAGGGTAATTTGGTTTTAGATTTTAAAAACTCTATAAATATAGAAACTAAAGTACCATTTCAATATTCTAAAATAAAAAAAATAATAAATAAATCACACTCAGGATACAATGTTTTAGCTAGTAATATACTGCTTAATTCTAGTTCTATTAACGTATCGTCAAATATAAAATCAAATAATGATCTATCTGTTATTTCTAGTGGAGATCTTATAGTAAAAGATTCACATCTCTCATCTAAAAAATCATTAAACTTAATTTCCAATAAAAATATAGCACTTAGCCAAGTAGATTTAACAGCAAAAGACGGTGTTGTTCTTGCTAAAAATGGAAACATTGATTATACATTAAATCCTACTTCTGCATTTAATGAAAATAATATTTCAACTCCTCCTGTTATTAATGTTTATAATTCTATGTTATTTCAGTCTGGAGAGAATACTACTTTTAATAATATTGAGGTTAATAATGCTAACTCTTTCAATTTAATTTCATCTGGTGATATAAAAATCCAGAGAAATGAATCAGAACTTTTTAAGATATTACCATATTTCCATTTATATACTCAAGAACCTGTATTATCAAAAACGGAAAGCTGGAAAACGCGAGGTGATATTACATTCACTTCCGGTAAAGATATTATTAGTCAAGGAATAAAATATCATAGTGATAAAGCCATAACCTTTAATGCAGGACAAGATATTTTCCTTGCCTCTAAATCAATAAAAGAAGCCGATCCTTTCTTCAGTGATGTTTATTACCCCCAATTACAATCTAAATTATTTTCAGATAATAATCTTATTTTAAATGCCGCTCGTGATATTGATTTAAGTTCAACAATATTAAATTCAAAAGATAAAGCAGTTGTATTAGCAGGTAGAAATATAAAACTGGGTACAAACGCTTATTCTGCTATAAAAGATCCCCATGAAGATGCACAAGATATTCAGTATGCCACAACCGCTATTACGGGAAATAAAGGTATTTCTATTGCGTCATCAGGCACATTAATCACAGAAGGAAGTTCACTTAGATCAGAGGGTGATATTACGATATCCAGTGGTGGCAATATTCAATTAGGATCAGTAAGAACACATTTTCGTAAAGAGTCGGGTTCTGACTTAGAAGAGCTTCGCAAACAAGTTAGCACTGAAATTAATAGTGGCAATAATCTAACACTATTATCTGAAGGCAGTATTTTATTTCAGGCATCAAAATTAACGGTAAATAAAGAGATGGATATCGCTGCTAAAGGTGGATTTCTTTATGCACAAGCGATGGAAGAATCAAGTTATTACGAAGAGGAAAAGAAAAAATGTAATTGGTGGACTTTATGTACGACTAAAAAGAAATATACGAAAACATTTTATAATACCAATAATAAAGTTACCGAATTTATTGCAAATAGCGATATTAACTTATTTGCTAAAGATGATATTACCTTAGAAGCAAGCAAACTAGAAACAGCGAAGAATGCAAAATTAACCAGCAAAACAGGAAAAATTAATTTTAAAGCAGTAAAAAATACGGCATTTAAACAAGTTATTACTAATTCAAAAGATATTTATATTACTCAGCGTGATCAGGGATACACCAAAGGAATATGGGTATTACCTGAGCTCTATATTGGCGGAAAGCTCACTATTGATGCCCCCAAAGGCATATCTGCGGATATTAAAGCTAAGAAAAAAGAATCACTAGAACAAGCATTAACCGTTTTAAGTAATACACCAGAATATGCTTGGTTGAGTGATCTTCAACACCATAAGAACGTTAATTGGAATTTAGTGAAAGACACTTATTCCAGTTGGGATGATAAAACTCAGCAATTAAATCCTGTTATTGGTGCGGTTATTGCTATCGCGGTAGGGGTTGCCACTTACGGTACTGCAACGGCGGCAACCATTGGTGGAATGGCAAGTGAAGCCACCATTGCGGCAGGTGCATCAGCCAGTGTGGCTTCAACAGCATCGGTTGCAGCACAAGCAGGTTTTGCCTCTTTAGTATCGCAAGCTGCGGTGTCTTTAGCTGAGAACAAAGGCAATATTTCTAAAACTTTGGAGTCACTCGGTCGTAGTGACACTGTCAAGTCTGTTGTTACCAGTATGGTGGTTGCAGGGGCATTGCAAGGTCTTGACCAATTTATGGGTTGGGATCAGGCAATCCAAGGAGGAACCTTACCTTCAACAGGTAAGTTACTGCTTACTGATAACGCAACATGGAATCAAGTTGCCCAGCGTGTCGCCTCACATTCAGTTGTTAGCTCAACACTGGGTACGGCAATTCAAGGCGGCAGTTTTATTGATAATTTTAAAACCGCGCTATTAAGCAATATTGGCAGTCAATTTCATGCCGAAGGCGCCAATCTAATTGGTGATAACGGTGCCGTATTAGGGCATGCAGGAAAGGTGTTAAGTCATGCAACATTATCTGGTTTATCTGCACAAATTAGTGGAGGAAATGTTAAAGGTGCAATTATCGGTGGTTTGGCCGCTGAAATTGCGGCTATTTCGTTGGGTGATAACACTATTAAGGTTGAGGAGTGGCATAAAAAATCAGAATCACAAGCTCAATTTGTTAGGTTATTCGGTGGTATAGCAGGCGGTATTTTTACTGGTGAGCCAGGTGGTGTATATAGTGGTGCTAGTTCAGCTGAGAATATATTCCGTTTCAACCATTTATTTCATGATATTTCGATGGATTTCGATCGAGAAATACATAAATGTGGGTCTAATGCTGAATGCCTATCAAAGATAATCGACAAATATACAGTTTTTAGCAATGAAAATAGTTTAAAACTAGATGTTGAATTAAATACTAATCCGTTAGCAGTTATAGAGATCAAGAAAAAAAGAATTGAAAATGCACTTGAATTAACTAAAAGACCATATTGGGCTAGCTATCTTGGTGCTGATACAATGCAAACTGAGATAGCTAAACAATATGTTCAATATTGGAATTCGCAAGATTTAGATAAAATAGATGTAAACACTCCTTCTTGGTTAAAGTTTTCATCGTGGATCTCAGAGCCAGATAACCAGTTTTTTCTTGTTAGTGCTGGTTTTTTAGTTAAAGAATTAAGCGATTTTGCTATTAGATATTTTGGTAGAAATTCAGCAAGTAAAACAATTTCTGCTTCTGAAATTGGTATGAAATGGTCTTCTGGGGGAGGAAATATAAATACACAAGGAATGTCATGGGAAAACTCTATTGCGAAAAGCTTACCTGTTCACACTAGATTGCCAAAAAATTTTAAAACATTTGATTTTTATATTGCTAAAGATAAAGTAGCAATAAGTGCAAAAAGCCTAGATACTCAAACGATGAGTAAACTTAATCGACCAAAACAAATTTATAATACAATTAAAGGTAATATAGATGATGCTGCAAAATTTGAAGGTTATAGATTGTCAGGAGTTAATTTACATTCAGAAATGATAGCAAAACGAGAAATTTGGCTTGCTGTACCACAATCGACAACAAAGGCCCAATGGATTGAAATTAATCGTGCGGTAGCTTATGGAGAAAGTATGAATATTGAAGTAAAAATAACGCAGGTAAAATGATGACGTTTATTAACGATAATGAGTATTGTGCTTTGATAGTAATGACAGATAAATTTTTTTGCTTAAATACGGAATCTGGCTATGGGCTAATGACACTCGATCCTAATTTTTCATCAATTATACTTTCTTTAACATGTTCAAATAAGGAGCTTGGCGAAAGTTTAATTAAAGTTTTAGAGAATAGTCGAACTCAGCTCAAAGATGAGGAATATGACAAACTCTTTAAAAAGGAAAATATAAAAAAAAACTGGGATTCATGGCTAGAATTATTACAGTATAAATATAACTATCGCTCAAAACGTCAACTTTTAGCTAATATGCTAAATTGTTCTGTTTATCTTTATAATAACAAAATATTAATTTCACCTTCTCACCATTCAAGTCTTGAAGGATGGGAAGGAATAGGGGCATCCCATAAGGTTATTTTATCGCTAGATAGCTCATCTGATGAGATAGGTTTGGGTATTCGGCTTGCATTTAGTCGGTGTACTACGAAGAGATTTTAACTTAATGAAAGTGAGTATTTTTGTATAATTGAAATATAATATATATGTGAATTATTAGGCAATAAATAATTAAATGTTTTTAATTTGATTTTTAATTGAATTGATAGGAATTTTTCTTTTTTGAGTTTTTAATGAATTATATGAGTACCGCCCAGTAGGGTATGAAGGAGAAAATAAAATTGGTGATTATTTTCGTTTTATTGTCCCTAGTATTTATGCCTCGATTGAAGATATTCCTGAAGATTTAAGAAAATATGTTGTAGTCTCTGATAATATTGATTTTACTAAAGATAGATTACTCGATAATAATAAGATTAATGATTATTTTACTCGTATGTACTCAAAATAATTTTAGTTACTAAATTTTAATGAGAAAATTATTTAATCCAAAAACTATTGCTTAATATGACAATTAGGTGATGGTTTTTTATTTAACGATAATTATCTAAGTTGTTTATAAAAAGGGAAGTAAAGATGATTATAAACTACTGAATGACAGGAATTAATCAATGGAAAATAATTAGCTATTCAATTAAAAATGCATCTTCAAAGAATATTAGGTTTAATATTACTGTAATTGAGGAGTAGTTAATGATTATATCGAAGGGCTATAATTTATATTCGGATATTTACTTTAATTATGATTACTATATTATAGTAACTATCTCGGGATGCTATATCCACTTTATGGATTTAAAAAATGGATATAACGTTTTATCTAAGAATATCACTGATGATAAGTTAGGTCATTATTCAAAAATTTCTTTAATTAATAGTAGAAAAATAGAAAGTAACTCACAAGAATTTAATGAGATATATAATAATAAAAAATCTTATTCAGAGTGGGTGAAAAAAATAATTAAAGAATATAGTTATAAAAATAAAACAGCTCTATTTGAAAATATGAACTTATGTGGTTTAAGCTTTATAGGTAATGAAATTATTATTAAGCCTCAAAACCATTTACGTATGGATCATTGGGTCGGCGAGGGAATACCTGATAGTGCAATTATTACATTAAAAAGCAATTGTAGTGACGAGGTTTTAGGTGCCTCAATAAAAGAAGCTTTTACACGTTGTATTAGTCGTAAAGTTTAAATGGATACTAAATAAAATCATCTTATGCTAATTATATGTAAGGTGATTTTTTGTTATATGAGTTTATTTATGAAAAATAACCAATTAATAAATTATTTACATTCTGTCTATCCAGAGCTTCCTATCAATATTCATAAAATAAAGGGGTATTCTGATGATGAGATAAGAAAAATTGAACGTTTATATCGTATTAATGTAACAGAGCAATTATATGATTTTCTAAGTTGTATGGGGCGTTGCAGTGGTGGTTTCTTTGGTGATTCCTCGTTGTTATTTTACCGTAATAGTTTCTCTGTTAGAGATCATGTACAGTTTCAAATAGGTAGTTGTTCTGAGCTTTGTGGCATACAAAAACACGATTTATTAGATCAAAAACCTTTCTTTTTTTCGATAGAGTCAGAAACGCAACATCTATTTTTATTAACTTATTCAGATAATCCAAATAAAGTCTATCAGTATGATGAAAATGAAGAAGTGATAAAAAATACTCATTGGGATTTTAATGGTTATCTAAAATATTTAATAAATAAATCAACAAAAAAGAATATAAATAATATTTTAAAATATTATTTTGTTGGTGAGATGATTGAAGTTTAATGATGTAAAATTATATAGTTTAAATGGGTTTTAAATAAAATCACTTTATGCAAATTATATGTAAGGTGATTCTTTGTTATATGAGTTTATTTATGAAAAATGTTCAATTAATAAATAGTTTACATTCTATCTATCCAGAACTTCTTATCAATATCTATAAAATAAAGGGGTATTCTGATGATGAGATAAAAAAATTGAACGTTTTATATCGTATTAACGTAACAAAACAACTATATGATTTTCTCAGTTGTATGGGCGTTGCAGTGGTGGTTTTTTGGGATGATCCTCTCATTATGATGCTAATACAGGTGAATATATTAGTGTAAAGACATTAAATACCCAAACAGCCTCAAGGATTGAAAATCCAAAATCAATAGAAAATACATTAAATACATATATTTCAACTATGGATAAATATAGTGGTGATGGGCGTGGAACTACAGGAATTTCTAAAAAAGATGTGAAATTAAAAACATTAGAATTAGGAGTTCCAGAAAAAACCACTAGAGAACAATGGGATGCTATTAATGATTCTATCAAAAATGCATCATCAAAAAATATAAAAGTTAATATTACGATTATTGAGGAATAGTATATGTTTAAATTAAAAAATAATAAATTAAGAGCAAGTGTTTATTATAATGATGCTTATTATATTTTATTAACTTTTTCTGGTCACTCTATCTATATAATGGATCTAAAAAAAGGCTATAAAGTTTTACCTAATGATATTCTTGATGAAGAATTAGGTTATTATGCAAAACTCGCTCTGATTAAAAGTGAGCAAATTAAAGGAAATTCAGAACAGTTTCATCAAATGTATAATGATAAAAAATCTTATCAAGACTGGATAAAAAAAATAATCAAACAGTATGATTATAAAAATAAAACAGCACTTTTTAATAATATGAATCGATGTAGCTTAGATCTTACAGATGATGAAATTACTATTAGTCCTCTAAACCATTTACGTATGGATCATTGGGTCGGCGAGGGAATACCTGATAGTGCAATTATTACATTAAAAAGCAATTGCAGTGACGAGGTCTTAGGTGCTTCAATAAAAGAAGCTTTTACACGTTGTATTAGTCGTAAAGTTTAAATGGATACTAAATAAAATCACTTTATGCTAATTATGGATAAGGTGATTTTTTATTATATGAATTTATCTATGAGTAATAATCAATTAATAAATGATTTACATTCTATCTATCCAGAGCTTCCTATCAATATTCATAAAATAAAGGGGTATTCTGATGATGAGATAAAGAAAATTGAACGTCTTTATGATATTAAAGTAGCTGGTCAGCTATATGACTTTTTGAATTGCATGGGGCGTTGCAGTGGTGGTTTTTTTTGTGATTATTCATTGTTATTTTATCGATATAATTTTTCGGTTAGAGGACATGTACAGTTTCAAATTGGTACACGTAATGATCTATGTAACATAAAACAATTTAATTTAATTAAAAAGAAACCTTTTTTCATCTCTATAGAGTCAGAAACCCAATATTTATTTTTATTAACTGATTCAGATAATCCAAACCAAGTTTATCATTACGATGAAAATGAAGAAATAGTAAAGGAGACAGAGTGGACACTTTATCAATATTTAAAAAAATTAATCAACACCGAAACTAGAAAATGTGTAAAAAAGCATTGTGTTACAGGCGAATTAATTAATATATGAAGATAACTGTAATAGTAATTTACTACTATTAATTATATAAGGGTGAATAATTTTTATGAAAAACAATCAATTAATAAATAATCTACATTTAATTTACCCCGAGATTTCTATCAATATTCATAAAATAAAAGGATATTCTGATGATGAGATAGAAAAAATAAAACGTTTCTATGATATAAAAATAACAGAACAATTATATAGTTTTCTAAGTTGTATAGGGCGATGTAGTGGAGGGATTTTTGATGATTCATCTCTTTTATTTTATTGCCATACATTTTCTGTTAGAAATCACATTCAATTTCAAATTGATATGTGTGAAAGGTTGTGTAATATACAACAGCATGACTTATTAGATCAAAAACCTTTCTTTTTTTCAATAGAATCAGAAAATGAATATTTATTTTTATTAACTGATTCTGATAATCCAAATAAAGTTTATCAGTATGATGAAAATGAGGAAGTGATAAAAGATACTCATTGGGAATTTAATGATTATCTAAAGTATTTAATAGATAAGTCAAAGAAGAGGAATATAGATAATATTTTAAATGATGATTTTATTGGTGAGTTGATCGAAATTTAATAATATGAATTCATATGGTTTAAATGGATAATAAATAAAATAACCTTATTCTAATTATGTGTAAGGTGATTTTTTATTATATATATAATATTTTTTAATAATTGTAAGTAATCAAATAAAAAATAGAATTATCTTAGCTGGTTTTATTTTTTAATAAAACTAATCATGTTAATAATTAATAAAGAATTGCAATCCTATGATGTAATATCAGAAGGCATAACTTTCAGAGTATATTTAGATAAAGAAACGAAGATGGTTACTAATTTCCATCCTAAGTAGGAGCGTTATTGATGAAATATTTATTTGAATTACCCTATGAAAAGAGTGAGCCTAATTGGACTATAAAAAGTTATTTTGATCTTATATATAATGATGGTTGCTTTTTAGATGCTGTTTCTAATATTGTTCAAAAAGAATCTTTTGTCCTCGATGGAATATATTGCTTTTTCCCAGATATGAATAGCCCTGATGTATCTGATCATTTTTTAGGTGTTAAGTTTGGAGTAGGATATCCTCTAAAAGATAAAGATATTGTTATTGTAAGCGAAGATACTTGTTATCAATTTATTAGATTATCTTGTGAAAAGTATTTGTTAATGCATCCTGAAGATAAGATAAAAATTAAAATATTGCTATCAAAAAATAGATTAAATCACCTTAGTTTATAAATGAAAAATCATTTACGTATGGATCATTGGGTAGGTGAGGGAATACCCGATAGTGCAATTATTACATTAAAAACCAATTGTAGTGACGAGGTTTTAGGTGCCTCAATAAAAGAAGCTTTTACGCGTTGTATTAGTCGAAAAGTTCAATTATTCGGGATTAAATTCGTAATTATTTAAATACTAATGAGTTGATTGTTAATGACTAAAAATGAAATATATATAGATATGATGTATTGGATTTTACCCCAATTAAGAAATATTCAATCTAGAGGAATGATAGCAAAAGAAAAATATAAATCTTGTTATTATGAATTACAGTTAATTCATAATTTACCTAAAAAAATACTTAATCAAAATTTTGATGAAAGTGATATTTCATTTTTAAATTTTCAAGCTAAAACATATACTGAGAAATGTAGTTCAAAAATAAGTATATTGTATGATTGCAATGTAAAGTATATCAAAATGTTATTTGATTTAGTTCCTAATGAATTACGTAACCAATTACGATAGGATGGATCTATTATCTAGAATTTTTTATAATGTTATTCATAAATTAAAGGAAAAAAGATGATGGATTCTAACTTTAAAATCGATTTTGTAAGTGACAATAAATATGAGAATATTACTGTTGAAATTTCATATAAAAAACAAATACTTTGTCAATTAAATAAAGATAATGGAGCCGATAAAATAGAAATTGAATTTTTTAATGATAGTCGGTGTTTAAGTGAAAATGTGAGGCATAAATTTAATTTAGATAATTTTATGGCCATTTTGAATAGTGCCAAATCAGATTTAATTAATTCCTAATGTTATTCCGTTTCCTACTTTAAAATATGAGCCTATGCGGTTTAAGTGTTGTAGGTAATGAAATTATTATTAAGCCTCTAAACCATTTACGTATGGATCATTGGGTCGGAGAGGGAATACCCGAGAGTGTAATTATTACATTAAAAAGCAATTGCAGTGACGAGGTTTTAGGTGCCTCAATAAAAGAAGCATTTACGCGTTGTATTAGTCGAAAAGTTTAAATGTATTATTTCTACTGATATTACTAAATAATTACTCTAAGAAATAGAACTAATTAGTATTAGCAATATATATAGTTATTTTCTGCCATGTTAAATATAAAAAATAATCAATCAGTAAAGGAATATATATGTATAGCTTACGTTTTTTTATTATTTTATTTTTATTTCTACCTTATTTGCTATTTTCTTTTGTCTATGCAACGGATAAGCCTTTATTGATAAATAATGAAATTAATCCATTGTCTATAGTTAGGAACCATGATCGTGTGAATTACATGGTGTCATTAACAGATAATAGTGGAGAAAAAACTCAACATTGGCATTCTGTTGATTGTAAGCAGAATAAGGCTCCGCTTTTATATAAGGATGTATTGAATGAAGAAGGGCTAACCAAAGCTCGCTATTACGGTAATAATTATCTTCGTTATGCACCAGCTCAAGACAATAAGCTGATGACAACAGAAGATATCCGCATGGTTTGTCAATTTCCAATAAAAGAATCGCGATGGGAAAGGTTATCTGACACGTCTATCGGCGGTATGACTAACCTTGTTGATACTAATAGTATTCAGCATATTGGCGACATATTATCAGTACGTACAGGATATGATTTTGCAGAAACCATCTGGGAACCACCTTATGATGCACCTCTTGAGCTAAAGATTGAGCACTATTTATATAATTGTAAAACTCATCAGGGCGACGCTGTAGTTGCAATGAACCTAGATCGTGAGGGGTACATTACTGATTCGCTGATCACTGATGATATTATTCGTCGTAAAAATAGTTTCAAAATAGATCTTCAAATGAGACAACTTTTCAATCAATTATGTCAGTTACCAGAAGGAAAAACGTTCACTGCTGAGGGACACTTTGTACCTGCTATTAATAAGCCTGTATCAACATTGATGGGGCCAACAATGCCCAATTTAAGTAATAATAATCCGCAATGGCTTAATAAATATCCACTTTCTACAGGAATTAATAATCAAACTCAATCATTGATAAAACCATGGGCACTTCCTCGCTTTAAACAGATCCGTTATACCATAGTAAGCGAATACGGTAAGGTCAATGTACAGTTGGATGCCCAATCGGATGGTTATATACGTAATCTAGAAGATTATGGTATCTGGACAGTACAACGTTTAATGTTGGCTAATCAGTTACAATTAAAGTTTGTTATGTCTATCAGTCATGATATTTCACTACTCCGTAAGTTGCAGACAGATCTGCAATTTCCATTAGTCGTTGGCCAACAATATCAAGCACAGTGGGAAAGTATTGATTCTAAAAAAGAAGTAATAACTTCATCAATACGTTGTAATGTGTTAAGCGAAGGAGATGCAGGTAGTATAGCATCTGAGTTTAGTGGAAAATATCTGTTAGTTCAGTGTGATGAAACTCATGAAGGACAACAGAAAATCAGTAGCAAACAAGCTTGGTTGCAAGATTTTAACGTTTTTGTTCCAGTTACCATGCAAGTAGGTGATAGACTAGAAAGCTCAGTAAAACTGGAAAATATTAATGTAATACGTTAATCAGAAGTTTATTAGAATAAATTTGATTTATGTAAATATTATTTCCAATTAAAAACCATCACTTAATATTATTTCTAAAATAATAACTAAGTGATGGTTTTATTTTTTATTTAAAAGCAATCATATTAATGATTAACACAGTGTTGCGACAATCACCTGATCAGCATTAAATAAAGCGGTTACGCTGTCATTAATATGCAGTTTTTGCTCTTTAACATGCTGATTAGAACAGGTGGCACAGACTTCTTGTCCGCCTTCTAATGTCACCACCAATTCACTGTTTTCACTGCCCGTCTCAATTTGAGTGAGTGTGCCTGAAAGCGCGTTGTCATAATGTTGCGTTAAAGAGGCGCCTTTTTCAATATTGACCCAAGGTGCCTTAATTAAAATCAGTACTTCTTTACCTTTTTTAAGCCCTAGGCGATCAGCACTTTTTTCTGTTAGTGCCGCACGAATAATGGTCTTTTTATCAGCAAGTTGAACATTAACATGTTGTTGAACTTGAAGGTTATCACGCTCAATAATGGTGCCGAAAAACTGGTTTCTGGCACTGGTTTGTAATGAAAAACGAGAAATAGCCGCTAAAAGGCTATCCAGAGGGAGTGAATCATCTTTCAATACATCAAAGGCTTTTTGCTGGATTTGACCTAACAGATCGTAAAGTTGTAGTAAGCGCTCGCAATAATGAGTGAGAGTTGCACCTCCGCCACCTTTACCGCCTGTTGCTCTATCAACAAGAAGCTCGTCTGCGAGTTGATTCATTTCATTAATGGCATCCCAAGCACTTTTATAACTAATGCCCGCCATTTTTGCCCCTTGGCTAATTGAACCCGTCGCCTTGATCTGTTTTAACAATGCTACGCGACGAGGATCGGCAAAGAGCTTATCTTGAAGTTTAAGAGTTAATAATATTTCTGCTTGCATAATGATAGGCTTCTTCTTTTTTTGTGTGTTTATCGCATTTTTTGTGCCGACACAAAGCGATAATTCTCTAGAATATATACATCTATAGCGTTATTATTCGTCATTCGTGAAGAAATGCCAACTCTGGCTTTCCGAATATACCATGATAAAGAGGTTATCATGCTTGAATTGTTGAAAAGTTTAGGGTTTGCTCTCTTGATGGTACCTGTTGTAATGGTACTGATTATGGGCATTATTTATGGTTTAGGTGAAGTGTTTAACTTGATTTCACCAAGTCAGCCAAAAGCAGACAAAAAATCATAATTTCTCCCTCCCTGATTTAGAATAGCCCTTTATCTTGAAGGGCTATTTTTTTACTCACGATACTCGTCATACTTCAAGCCATAGCCGTTGTTGACTTCACTCTTTCGCACTGATACTCGTCATACTTCAAGCCACAGCGTTGTTGACTACGCTCATTCGCACTAGTCACATACTTATGTATGCTCCTAGCGACTCATTCACTTGTCGCCTAGCTGTAACTTGAATTATTTAGAGTATCTACTTGTTATACTTTAAGTTGTAGATTGTTTGTCACTTGTCGCCTAGCTGTAACTTGAATTATTTAGAGTATCTACTTGTTATACTTTAAGTTGTAGATTGTTTGTCAC